>JAENJC010000161.1:0-2027 GCA_016844545.1 Deltaproteobacteria bacterium
AGACAAACCATGTACGAATTATTCAGCAATAAGTCAATTACAGGCACGAGATAACTTTAAGTCCGTCTCCTTACCATATCGTTTACGCTGGCTGAAAAAGCGACCTTCAGAACAACTGTCATCCCTGGGTTTGCTGTAAGCAGGGCCTCACCGGAAAGTCCCTCCATTGTTTCAACAATATGAATGTAAGGTTCTCTCTTTACACCGACAAACTCCAGGGTTTCACCAGTCTTAAGTCTATTTCTGACTTCTAGCATTACCTCATTGCCTGTGACCCTGCGGACAACGCCGACAAACTCTTTACCACTCGGGGATGAAGAAGATGAAGAAAGGTAGTTCTGGCCCCTTGCATCCGGTCTTCCGAAAAAGAAACCGGTAGTATAATCCCTGTTACTGACCGCCGTGAGTTCATCCAGCCACCCCGGTTCCGGGCGATAGTTCTCCTGATTGTCCAAATATCGGTCTATGGCCTTTCTGTAGATCCTCACAACATTTCCAACATATGCGATCCCTTTTGTTCTTCCCTCTATCTTGAGGGCCCCGATACCCGCCTTGAACATCTTATCCAGATGCTCTATCATGCAGAGGTCTTTTGAGGACATCATGTAAGTGCCCCTTTCATCCTCCTCCACAGGAAAATACTCCCCTGGCCGTGTCTCTTCTACCAATGCATATCTGTATCTGCATGGATGGGCACAGTCTCCAAGGTTAGCGCTCCTTCCTGTCATATAGCTGCTTATGAGGCATCTCCCTGAGTACGATATACACATGGCTCCATGGACAAAGGCCTCTATCTCGATGTCCACTCTATCTTTAACCTCTCTAATTTCATCAAGGGAAAGCTCTCTTGCAACGCATACCCTTGAAACCCCCTGTTTCTTCCAGAAAGCAATACTCCGCCAGTTTGTGGTATTGGCTTGGGTGCTCAGGTGCAGCTCGGTTCCAGGAAGGCTCTCTTTTACTACATCTATTACCCCGGCGTCCGAGACTATTATTGCATCAACTCCTATCGATTCGATCTCCCTGAGATAGGAGGGGAGGGAGTTGATATCAGCATTGTGAGCAAATATATTCAGCGCAAGGTATACCCTGGCCCCCTTTTTATGAGCAAGCGTAACCCCTTCGGCCATCTCCTCCAGTGAAAAATTTTCCGCGCCGGCCCTGAGGCCGTAATTTTCCCCGCTCAGATAAACGGCATCGGCGCCGTAATGCAAAGCGGTCTTCAATTTTTCCAGGTCCCCGGCAGGGGCAAGGAGTTCGGGTTTTCTAATTGGCCTCTTCATTTGTTCTTACCGTTGTTCTTACCGTGTCTCAGTGTCTTTGCGGCAACTTCCTGCTTTTTGGTTTTCCTGCCCGATATCTGGTACTGATAAACAGCCCTGTTGTGCTCCGAAAGGGTCTTCGAAAAATAATGGGTTCCTCCGTTTTTTGATACGAAGTATAGATAAGGACCGTCCTCGGGATAAAGTACGGCCTTTATTGAATCCAGTCCGGGATTGGCGATAGGCCCTGCAGGAAGCCCTCTTCTACGATATGTATTGTAAGGTGTTTCTGTGCGGAGGTCTTTCTTCGTAAGATTCCCGTTAAAATCCTTTATTCCGTATATGACGGTAGGATCGCTCTGAAGCATGATTCCTTTCTTCAGCCTGTTTAGAAAGACCCTTGCTATGCGGGGTCTTTCTGAGGCCTGACCTGTCTCCTTTTCCACGACAGATGCGAGGGTTAACAGATCGTTAATTGATAGCCCCACGGCCATGGCCCGCTTCTTCAGGTCGTCAGTAAACACCTCTCTGAACCTGAACCGCGAAACCATATTTATTATCATTGCCACTTCGGGCTCCCCTTTGTATATATTGTAGGTGTCAGGGAAGAGAAAGCCTTCTGCCGTAAGGGCATCAATACCTAATGAGATTAAAAAGGTTTTATCAGAGGCCTTGGCCAGGAACCTTTCTTTTTTACATAGTCCTTTCCTTTCAAGCAGGTCGGCTATATCCCTAATATTATACCCCTCCGGTATAGTTACAGGA
>JAENJC010000161.1:2051-7432 GCA_016844545.1 Deltaproteobacteria bacterium
TCAAGCTTTTGGAGAATTGTTGCAGGTGACATGGAGGCGCTGAACTCATACTCTCCTGCCTGAGCTGATTTGGTGGATCCCCTTAGCCTTGCCAGGAGGAGAAAGGCGTTTTTATCTTTTATCAGCCCCTTTTCGTTCAGGGTATTTGCAATCTGTCGGAAACCGGTGCCCTGTTCAAACTCTATTAGAACAGGGACAGTGCTCTGCCCTGACGGCATGAACAAGTTGATATAATAATGGGTGACTACGATGGGGAAAATAATGGCAACAATGAAGGGGAGGCGCCGGGTGAGGGTTTTGATATTCATAGCTGTGATTTATTAGGTTTCCCTGTTCAGGACAAAGTCGCATAAAGACAATAGGGCCTGCCTGTGCTTTGAATCCTTGAATATTTCGAGGTTCTTCTTTGCCTCTCTGATGTACCCCTCGGCCCTGCTGATAGTATATTCGATTCCGTGATATTTATTTATAAGCTCAATAACCCTCTTGAGATCTGAATCTTTAATATCTATCTCATTTTCCATCAGCCCTATAACTTCTTTCCTCTCTGGACCTTCTGCTTTTTTCAGCATCTGTATCAGGGGAAGGGTCATCTTCCCTTCCTGCAGGTCGGCCCCAATTGCCTTGCCAAAACCCTCGTTCTGGGATGTATAGTCGAGGGAATCATCAATGAGCTGGAACGCTATTCCCAGATTTAGCCCGAAAGATGAGAGGGCCTTCTCTTCTTCTTTGGAAACATCCGCAAGGATTGCCCCGGTCTGGCATGAGGCAGAAAAAAGAACAGCGCTCTTCATGGTTATTATGTTTATATAATCCTCTTCGGTGGCTTCAATGTCATTGGCTTTTACCAACTGCAGAACCTCTCCCTCAGCCATTCTGGTAGTTGCCTTGGAGAGGAGATTGAGTATCCTGATATCGCCGTCCTCGATCATGACGGAAAACGACTTCGCATACATATAGTCGCCTATAAGGACGCTGGCCTCATTACCCCACAATGAATTTGCTGAAGTGTTCCCTCTCCTGATCACGGCGTTATCGACAACATCATCATGGAGGAGGGTCGCGGTATGAATAAACTCCATCACGCTTGCCAATGGAATATGTCTGTTTCCGCTGTAACCGCATAATCCGGAGGAAAGGAGGAGAAGGACTGGTCTGAGCCTTTTTCCCCCGCTCATCAGCACATATTCTCCCACCTTGGATATAAGAGATACATCGCAACTGAGGTTTTTCTTCAGGTCGGCCTCGACAAGTACAAGATCATCTTTTATGAGGCTTACAACATTATTTATATCCATTCAGACCTCTATATAAAGCTAGGGTTAATCTACCCAAAATTCTGTCTGCCGTCAACAGCATAATTCTCTTCAAACCGAAAGGGGAAGGTTGACACAGGCACAACTATTTGATAAATTTTTATAAACGCGGGCCGTATTCCTTCGGGTTTGCGGCTTTTTTATTTTAAAGTGTCTCGCGAAGACGCAACGGTCGCAGAAAAAAGGCTATGATAATTGATATAAATAGAATAAGTGCGTTGCTTCTTAATAACGAACAGCCATCTAACGCGATTGTAGAAATTATCCTCGATAAGGCATTGAAATTGAAAGGCCTTACTCTCGAAGATGTTGCCATGTTATTAAATGTACGGGCGCCCCTGCGAGAGGCTATTTTAAAGACAGCAGGAGAGGTTAAACAGGCGGTCTTTGGCAGGAGGATAGTACTTTTTGCTCCACTTTATCTCTCAAACGAATGCGTAAACAACTGCCTTTATTGCGGATTCCGGATCGAGAACAGGGAGGCAGCGAGGAAGACCCTTTCGGTTGAAGAGGCGGTAAGAGAGGCAAAGACCCTTGAGGCAAAGGGATACAAGAGACTCCTTCTGGTTGCCGCTGAAAACCCTTCTAAATCTAATATAGACTATATTTTAAAGGTAGTAGAAGCAATTTATAGAGAGACAGACATAAGGATACTTCATCTGAATGCCGCGCCTATGCCGGTAGATGACTTAAAGAGACTGAAAGTGGCTGGGATAGGTGTGCTTCAGGTATTCCAGGAGACATACCATCCTGAGACCTATGCGATGATGCATCCATCCGGCAGGAAGAAGGATTATAGCTACAGGCTTTCTGCAATGGACAGGGCGATTGATGCCGGTTTTGACGACCTTGGGATAGGCGCCCTCCTTGGCCTTTATGACTGGAGGTTCGAGGTTCTTGCTACTATTGCCCATGCCCGGTACCTGAAAGAAAGGTATGGAATCTGGCCCCATACCATTTCAGTTCCAAGGCTGAGGCCTGCCAGCGGCTCACTTCTTAAGGAAACGCCATACCCTGTTTCTGACGAGGAGTTTAAGCTGATAGTTGCCATATACCGCCTTGCAGTACCTACTGCAGGAGTTGTTGTCTCTACACGGGAGGGCGCAGACCTCAGGAGGGAGGTGCTTGCCGTAGGAGCATCCCAGATAAGCGCTGGCTCTAAGACGGAGCCTGGAGGATATGAAGCAGACGGTGAACATTATGAGGCCGCCCAGTTTGCTACAGATGACCACAGGACACTTGATGAGGTTATAGAGGATGTTGCTGCCCTCGGCTATATGCCATCGCTTTGTACATCATGTTACAGGGCCGGCAGGACGGGAAGCGATTTCCACGATATGGCTTCATCAGGCAACATAAAGGATTACTGTTCCGCCAATGCAGCCTTGACCCTGAAAGAATATAGCATCGATGCTGCCGGCGATTCCAAAGAAGCCTGCGAAGAGGCTATTGAAAGGGAGCTTGGTGAGATTGCAGACGAAAAACTCAAAGCTGGAGCTACAGAAAGACTTTTAAGGATTGAGGCGGGAGAGAGGGATATCTATTATTAGGGCTGACGAATGCGGGCTAAAAGATGAAAGTGATGATAAACGGAGAAGTAAGGGAGGTTTCTGAAGGCCTTACTGTCCTTGCCCTCCTTGCCGAACTTGGAATTCAAAAAGAGAGGGTTGCGGTAGAACTTAATTTAGATATAGTGCCGAAGGGAAGGTTTGGTGATACTATCTTAAATAACGGAGACAGGATCGAGATTGTAAGTTTTGTTGGGGGAGGATAAGAATGTTAAACGATAAATTGATAATAGCGGGACAGGAATATAGCTCGCGTCTCCTGGTAGGAACAGGGAAATACAAGGACTTTGAAGAGACTAAGAGGGCTATTGAGGCAAGTGGCGCCGAGATTGTGACGGTGGCGGTCAGGAGGGTCAATATAACAAAGAGGGATGAGCCGAACCTCCTGGACTACATAGACCCAAAAAAATACACCATACTTCCGAATACGGCAGGATGTTACACTGCCGAGGATGCGATCCGTACATGCAGGCTCGCAAGAGAGGGAGGCGGATGGAAGATGGTGAAGCTGGAGGTCCTTGGAGATCAGAAGACCCTTTTCCCTGACATACCTGCGACCCTTGAGGCAGCAAAGGTCCTTGTAAAGGAAGGGTTCATCGTCATGGCGTACACAAGCGATGATCCTATAACCGCCAAGAGGCTTGAAGAGATGGGGTGTGCCGCTGTTATGCCACTTGGTGCGCCCATAGGAAGCGGCCTTGGGATCAGGAACCCCTACAACATAATGATAATCCTTGAGAACGCGAAGGTCCCTATCCTGGTTGATGCAGGCGTGGGGACAGCCTCAGATGCGGCCATTGCAATGGAGTTGGGATGCGATGGTGTTCTTATGAATACTGGGATTGCAGGCGCAAAGAACCCGATACTCATGGCTTCTGCCATGAAGAAGGCTGTGGAAGCAGGGCGTGAGGCCTTCCTTGCTGGAAGGATTCCTACCCTTGGCCGTCCCCTGCTGAATGTTGTAAAAGCTGCCCTCGAAGCTGGAGTCAGGATTGTGCAGCTAAGGGAAAAAGCCCTAAGTGGCAATGATCTTTTCAATCTTGCCATGGAGCTTAGATTGCTAACGAGGAAGTACGGTGCAAGGCTGTTAATCAATGATCGAATTGATATAGCAATTGCAGCGGAAGCTGACGGTGTGCATCTGGGGCATCAAAGCATCGCGGCTCAGGATGCAAGGCGGGCCTTTGAATCTTCATCCCTCATCCCTCATCCCTCTTCCTTTCTTATCGGTGTTTCCACCCACTCTCTTGAAGAAGCTCTACAGGCCCAATCTGACGGAGCAGACTTCATAACCTTCGGCCCTGTATATTTTACTCCTTCCAAAGCCGCTTATGGCCAGCCTGTAGGAACTGATAAACTGAAGGAAGCGGCAGAAGTGGTCAATATCCCCATATATGCTCTCGGCGGTATAAGGAGAGAGAATATTGAAGATGTTTTAAGGGTCGGGTGTTACGGGGTAGCCATGATATCTGCTATCATGTCTGCTGATGATGTGAAAAAAGAGAGTGAGGATATATTCAAGGTACATCCACTGTCCTGGCTGCCGGCATCTACAAAGCTACGTCGTCGGTTGAAATGGCTTCAGCAGCGTTATTCGTCGGTATTTTTCTTGATATAGACCATATAATAGACTTCTTTCTCTTTTCAGGGGAGCGTTTTTCCATAAGCGGCTTTACATCCTGGTGCTATGAAGGGCGGTGGGAGAGATTGATACTTATCTTCCACTCATATGAACTGTATGCGCTCTTTGGTCTGCTGGTCTATTATAACCCCCATCCGGTCTTATTGAGTATCTTCTGGAGTGTCGGGCTTCACCTTCTCCTTGACCAGATCGGAAACAGATACCTTATCAAGGCCTTTATCATATCTCCCTGGTTCTACTTCTTTACCTTCAGGGCATGGGGAGGTTTTTACAAGGACTGGATGACGACGCCGAGGAAGCTTAGGGGCCGTTAAGGAGTAACCAGTGTTTTTCTGGTGAAACCGTTACGGCCCCTTATGCCGTTACGGCCAGGTTAATTTTGAACGACGGCTCAGTTGATGTAATCCTCCCTTTTGATACTGAACTTCTCAATCCTGTACTGAAGGGTCTTGTATGTCATGCCGAGAAGGGCAGACGCCTTTGTTATTACTCCATGGGAGTTTTTTAAAGCCTTTATTATCATGCCCTTTTCAAGCTCTTCAAAGTCTATCCCTTCCTTGGGTATCTCCAGGTCCAGAACCCCTCCGAAATTGAGATGATAGTGTACCTCCAACGGCAGGTCATCTTTCTTTATCTCATCCCCATCGCACAGGATAACGGCCCGCTCTATTACCGACTCTAATTGCCTGACATTCCCTGGCCAGGAAAACTGCATGATTGCGCTCAGCGCATCCGGGGTTATGCTCTTCACCTTCCTCCCCTCTCTTGCGTTCACCTTTTTGAGAAAGAACTCAACAAGCTCAGGGATATCTGTCTTCCTCTCTCTCAGTGATGGAAGGAAGATAGAGATAACGT
>JAENJC010000162.1 GCA_016844545.1 Deltaproteobacteria bacterium
ACGGAGATATGGCTGCGAAAATGAAGCTCATAGCGATTGATGAGATGCGCCACGCAGAGATGTTTGCGGATAGAATCAAGGAGCTGGGTGGAGAACCGACCGCAGAGGCCAGAGAAAAGGCGGAAAAAGGCCAGAAGGTCCAGTCAATCTTTTCATTTGATGCAAAACTTGAGGATGATACAATCGATGCCTATAATCAATTCCTGTTAGTTTGCAGAGAAAACGGTGACAGCAGCAGTGTGAAAACTTTTGAAGCAATTATTGATGAAGAACAGGTGCATTTCAACTACTTTGATAATGTCAGTGATCATATCAAGAACCTCGGCGAAACTTATCTTGCACAGATCGCCGGTACGCCGTCTGTCACTGGTTTACAGACTCTGGGCTTTGTCGCCAGGCAGGGTTCTGCCCCTACACAGGGCGGCATATAACGTATAAAAAACTGGACATACCCATCCGGGTATAAATACCAAGGTAAGCTTTCATTAGGCTCAATAGGAGGAGATGTTTGAAAGCAACTTGGTATAAAACGATGTCAAGGGGTACGGATTCCAAGGCTTTGATCTATAAAGCCTTGGAATAGCCTTCTTGAGTCCTCATCTGGTTCCTTCTCTGGGTGCCACTGGACACCTATCAAAAACGGATATTCCGGCATCTCAAAGCCCTCTATGACGCTGTCAGTGGTCCTTACACAGACCCTCAACCCTTTCGCTATATTTTTAACCGCCTGATGGTGGGTGCTAGTAACATTTATCGCGGTTCTACCCATTATCTTGAAGAACTGGGTGCCTCTGGTTATGAATACCTGGTGTCTGCCGTCCCCTAACTGATGTTCCTTCGCAACAAAATTCTGTCTTTTCAAATCCTGATACAGCATCCCCCCAAGGGCCACGTTTAAAAGCTGCATGCCGTGGCAAATACCGAGTATGGGAAGACCTTTAACCATAGCCTCTTTGACAAGAGCTATTTCGAACTCCGTCCTGATGTCAGGGGAAAGCTCCATAGGGTATTTCGGTTCCTCTCCGTAATACTTGGGGTGTATGTCCTCACCACCGGAAAGGAGGAGGCCGTCAATCTTTGAGATCACCTCTTTGACTGACTCGGCTGGATGAAGGAGGAGGGGTATGCCGCCATACTCCTCGATCAAACTTCCGTAGCGAGTATCTATGTACAGGTACCTCTTCCCGTCACGTTCGTCTATATCTCCAGTTATGCCTATCAAAGGTTTCATTTTTTATACCTCAGGGGGTCTTTTATTCCTGCCTCGGCAAAACCCTTCTTCCGTAGGAGGCAGCTGTCGCACTCCCCGCAGGCGAAGCCCTCCGGGGTGGGATCGTAACATGAATGGGTCTGAGAGTAGTCGACGCCGAGCTCCAGACCCTTTTTTATTATCTCCGATTTTGTCATGCGGATCAATGGAGTGTGTATCCTGAAACCCTTTCCCTCTACCCCTGCCTTTGTTCCAAGGTTAGCCATTTTCTCAAAGGCCTCTATGAACTCCGGCCTGCAATCCGGGTATCCGCTGTAATCGAGGGCATTGACACCTATATAGATGTCCGATGCCCTCAGTACCTCGGCCCACCCGAGGGCTATCGAAAGGAATATTGTGTTTCTGGCCGGGACATAGGTAACTGGAATGTTCCCTGCCATCTCTTCCGCATCCCGTCCTTTTGGAACATCGATATCTGAAGTCAGGGCGGAGCCGCCGAGCTGTCTCAGGTTTATGTCAATGACTGTGTGGCCTTTCGCCCCAAATCTCTGCGATATTTTCTTTGCCGCCTCAAGCTCTACATCGTGCCTCTGGCCGTACCTGAATGAGATGGTATATGGCTCAAACCCTTCTGTTTTGGCTATTGCAAGGGCGGTAGTAGAGTCAAGCCCGCCGCTTAAGAGGATAACGGCTTTTTTGGATTCAAAGGCTTGCATCAGCACCCAATACCTTCCTTTAATTTTCTAAGATAGTCATCGCTTCTGGGGCCGGAAGGGTCCGGGGCCCACGCGGCAAAATCCTTATCGTCAATCGCCACATACGGCCCTTCCTTTAGTTCAAAAAAGACCGTACCTGGGGATAAACAAAGAATGGTATGCCAGACATGGGGAGGTATCTCAATACCTATGGAATCTCCACCAGGCGATATCGTAACCGTATTTAGGACCTTCCCGCTGTCATCAAATGTTATCGCCGCGCCTTTCCCCCTGATGCAGAGGAACATCTCGAACCTCCCCTCCTGCACATGCCTGTGGGGCCTGACATATGTATCAGGTTCCATGGCGTTAAAGAAGCGCTGCACCCTGGCATCCAGGGACTGATGGATATTCAGGTTCATCCTCTTTCTCTGTGAACTCCTGCAAGCCTGCACCAGGTTATTAATCGCCTCTCTCTTTATACAGATCATTTCATATATCCGCTGTTTCTCGGCCTCTTATTTGGGTTCCGTCGGATACCCAGCCTCTACCCAGGCATTAAACCCGCCAAGGAGCGCCTTCACGTTCTTAATACCTTTTTCTGATAATATCCGTGCCACACGGGCACTGGTATGCTCGCTTGTTCACGTGCAATAGGTAATTATCTCCCTGTCCTTCGTCAGCTCTTTGTATCTGGACTCCACCTCATCAGGAGCGATACGCAGCGCGCCTTTTATCTTGACCTTGCTCCCGTCGTAAGACCCGCCGGTTCTTACATCAAGGACGATTATATCCTGACCTTTATCCATCTTTGCCTTAAGCTCTTCTTTGGTGATCCTTGGAACACTGTCGTCTGCTGCAAAGACGAGAGCCGGTAATAAAAACCCAAGAACAGTTACTACTGCAAACAGCTTTTTCATTATGACACCTCCTTTATTTATTCCTTCCCTTTATCTCCAACAAACTGGTCTCCCTTGTCTGCAAAAAATACGTTAAAGGTGGTGAGAGAACCGTATATCCTGGTTATATACTGCTGCATATCGACCTTCTCTTCATCTGTCAGCACTGCATGGGCGTTGATCTTCTGTTCCAGCACCCTCAGTCTGTCTCGCAGCATGACTATTTTATGAAAAAAGGCCTCAATGGGGATGGTCTTTTCCTGCAACTCCCTGTTTCCTGGTTTCAAGACCATCTCTCCTCCGGCCCATTTCTTCCCTATTGAGACCTCAGAAACCCCCATGGTCTCATCAAGGACCTCTCTTAGCAGGCCTTTTAATTCATCTCTTTCCATATCCAATACCTCCAGTAACTTAGTTGATGATGCACTGCTTCCGCGCAGCAGATAGATTTCGCAGGCATTGGCCGAACAGAGGAAGAACCCTGATGTCGGCCTTTTGAGGCATTTCCCTTTAAGGGTCCCCTCCTCCTCAAAGGGATCGACCCAGTGCCGGCACTTCCCGCACCTGGCATCGTAGGGGCATATATTAACTATCTCTTCAAAAGAATCCAGACAGTCAAAGACCTCTGGGCATTCACTTATCATGGGCACTCTCTATCATCACTTTCGCCTTTTTCAATATCTCCCTCTCATCCTTGTATTCAACCTTGTCTATCGCCTCATCAATGGGAAACCAGCGACAATCGTCCACCTCTTTGTCATGCTCACTCACATCTCCGCCGTTATACTCCATCAAGAAGAAATAGACTATCTTGAATATCCTGTGAGTTAAATCGGTCTCCTTGTGGGAGTAAAAATATTCGATGTGGTCTATCTTCTCTATAATCTTCCCTTCCAGCCCGGTCTCTTCCTTTACCTCCCTGTGAGCCGTTCGTGCAATATTTTCACCCTCTTCCACAAGCCCTTTCGGAAGACACCAGACCTTACCTCCCTTAACCGAAATAAGGGCAACCTCAATTTCCTTTTCGCCCATACGATAGATGACGCCGCCGGATGATAGCTGTCTTTCGTTCTTAATCATGAGTTAATCCCTCGGCACAGCAAGCATCCTGTCCAAGGCCATCTTGGCGGGTATCCTTATCTCCTCAGGGACAGTGACCACGTTCTCCATCTTTTCCAGGGCCACAAGGACATCCTCCAGTGCGGTCAGCTTCATCCTTTGACTCCCTGCAGAAGACGTACATACCAGAGGTGGAAGCAACCTTGTCTGCTAGGTCAACCACATCAGGCCTGCACTCCGGGTGTGCCACAAACAGGGCGTCGGGATGCCTTTCCTTGAGCTTCAAGATATCTTCTGGAGCAAGCCTCTCATGGGTGGGGCAGAAGCCGTCCCAGGCAATGATCTCCTTGTCCTTTACAAACCTTGTAACGTAATGGGAGAGGTTCCTGTCAGGAGTCATAATGACCCTCTTCGCGTCCTTCAGGGACTTTACGACGCTTACTGCATTAGCAGAGGTGCAGCATATATCGCTGACAGCCTTCACGTCAGCAGCTGAGTTTACATATGTCACCACAGGTACCCCTGGGTACTCCTCCTTCATCTTTATGAGACCATCCATGGTTATCATGTCTGCCATGGGGCAACCTGCATCCATCCTGGGGAATATGACGGTCTTGGCAGGCGAGAGGATCGATGCGCTCTCAGCCATGAAGTGGACACCGCAAAAGACAATGACCTTTGCATCAGTCTTTGCCGCCTCAATGCTTAGTCCAAGGGAATCACCGGTCAGGTCTGCCGCATCCTGGACCTCGTCCCTCTGGTAGTTGTGGGCAAGGAGGATGGCGTTTCTTTCCTTAAGAAGCTTCTTTATATCAGCCTTTAGCTGCCTGTTTGTCATATATTAAAAGCTATCCTTTTTGGTCCAATGAGTCAAGGGTTTATCTTTTCACACCCAAAACAGATGGATTCGCCTCATTCTTATATTTATACCCCCACTTATTTTAAGAGGGGGCAAGGGGGCGTTAAAGGTTCTTGTATCCTTTCCATCTTTGCGAAGAATATCGGATCTGATCACATTATTCATATTTGACAAATATTGTAATTAGATAGATTTGATGATATAAACTACCGATAAACCAGGCGCTGAAAAATGCACTTTAGATGTTAATATATTTTACTCCGTGTCTCCGTGCCTTATTCGGCTTTTTAAAATCAAAAACCTATGAAAAAGAACAAAGGAGAGATGAGCCAGAAGGTAAGCCTGCATACTGTTGATATAGCCAGGTCTGTCTGCGGCGAACGGGATGAAAACCTGAGGCTTATTGAAGAAGCTTTTGATATAAAGATTGGGGCAAGGGGGACTGACCTTACCCTCACAGGAGCGCCAAGAGAGGTGGAAAGGGCGGGAGGGTTTATATCCCAAGTTGAGGGGCTGCTCAAAGAGGGGTATCCTCTTTATAGGGGTGACGTGGATTATGCGCTCAGGGCCATCACAGAGGAGCCCGTAACAAACCTTAAGGAGATATTCCTCGATACCATTTATGTCTCCGCAAAGAGGAGGCTCATAACCCCTAAGGGGCAGGCACAGAAGGCGTATATAGACGCCATAAGGAAATACGACATAGTCTTCGGGGTGGGCCCAGCCGGTACTGGAAAGACATACCTTGCCATGGCTATGGCAGTGGCGGCGTTAATGAAGAACCAGGTCAGCAGGATAATCCTTGCGAGGCCTGCCGTAGAGGCTGGAGAGAAACTTGGGTTCCTTCCAGGCGACCTTGCTGAGAAGGTCAATCCATATCTTAGACCGCTTTATGATGCGCTGTACGACATGGTGGATATGGAAAAGGCCTCAAAGCTCATAGAGCGTGGAGTGGTGGAGGTGGCTCCTCTTGCTTTCATGAGGGGGAGGACTTTGAACGAGGCATTTGTCATCCTTGATGAGGCACAGAATACAACAGCGGAGCAGATGAAGATGTTCCTTACGAGGCTTGGATTTGGCTCCAAGGCGGTGATAACCGGAGACATAACCCAGGTGGACCTCCCGACAGGGAGACCTTCAGGGTTGATAGAGGTGCAGAGGATATTGAAGGGGGTAAAGGGTATCAGGTTCAGCTATTTTACGGAAAGAGATGTGGTAAGGCACCGCCTTGTGCAGGACATTGTCAGGGCCTACGACAGAGACGAACTGGAAAAGAGGGGAATAATTGAAGAAAGCAAGGCCTAAGATCGCTATCGAGAACAGACACAAAAAGATCAAGATTGAGAAAAAGAAGGTGAGTGAGGTGGCTGGCGCAATCCTTGCTGCCGTGGGTTGCACCCCTGTGGAGCTTAGCATCCTGTTTACGGATGATGAAGAAATACAGACACTTAACAGGGACTACAGAAAGAAAGATAAACCTACCGATGTCCTCTCCTTTCCCATGAGAGAGGGAGAGTTTGGTGGTATAAACCCAGACCTCCTTGGAGACGTGGTAATATCGCTTGACACTGCGTCGATGCAGGCTGAAGAAAGGGGAGAAACGCTGGAGGAGGAGTTAAACTTCCTTCTGATCCACGGAATCCTGCACCTCTTTGGGTTTGACCATGAAGGAACGGCCTCTGAGGCAAGACGGATGCAAGCTAAAGAAAAAGAGCTCTTGGGGCTTCTCAAGCCATGAAGCCAAAAAACTGGTTGGAAAGCCTGAACTGCGCAATAGAGGGGATACTTTATGTGGCCAAGACCCAGCCGCACATGCGGCACCACTTCATAACCGCTATAGCCGTCCTGGTTCTCTCCCTCTTCCTTAACCTTTCCTGGATAGAGTTCAGCCTCCTTTGTCTCTGTATAACCCTTGTACTCTTCGCAGAGGTGATAAATACAGCCGTAGAGGTCACCATTGACCTTATCTCCGAGGAGTTTCACCCTCTGGCAAGGATAGCCAAGGACGTGTCTGCAGGGGCGGTGCTTCTCGCTGTTATCGGTTCCCTGACCATAGGGTATGTAGTCCTTTCCAGACATATTTTCCCGCCAGCCGCCGAGACGCTTAAAGAGGTGAGACATTCTCAAGCCGACCTGACGTTAGTATCGCTGCTCCTGGTAATAATAGCAGTTGTAATAACAAAGGCAAAATTCGGGAAGGGCACCCCGCTTCACGGAGGGATGCCAAGCGGACACTCTGCCATAGCGTTTTCTGTATGGACTGCAATAACCCTAATAACGATGGACCCCATGATTGTGTCAATCACCTTCGTTCTTGCGGTAATGGTGAGCCACAGCCGTATGTTAATGGCAATACATACATTCTGGGAAGTCTTGGCAGGCGCCATATTAGGGAGCCTTATAACATTGATTATATTTCAGGTCTTCGGATAAAGGAGTAAAGTTTGGAAAGCAACGACTGGTACAAGCGGCTGAAACTTTTAATCAAGGCTTTTTTCCTGAGGAGTAAGAATGGTGATCAGCTTCCAGTAAGCGAGGAGGAGATGCATACCCTCATAGACGCTGGCACTGAAAGCGGAATCATCAACAAGGAAGAAGGCGAGATGATCCAGGGGATCTTTGACCTGAAGGACACCCTTGTAAGGGAGGTAATGATCCCGAGGACTGAGATAGTTGGCATAGAAAGCGATGCTACTGTGGATGACCTTATAAAACTGATCCGGGAAGAGGGGCATACCAGGTATCCGGTATACAAGAAATCGATAGACAACATTATTGGCGTGATACATGTAAAAGATATCCTGACCCAGTGGAACGGTAAGGGTGACAGTCAGCTGAAACCGTTTATAAGGCATCCCTTCCTGGTCCCGGAGACCAAGAATGTCGAAGAGCTGCTTAGGGAGTTTAAAAAGAAGAGGACCCATATCGCCGTGGTGGTGGACGAATATGGAGGGACATCCGGCGTTGTCACGATTGAAGACATCATAGAGGAGATATCCCGTTATCGGACAACTCCGTCCTTGTAGATGCTAGGCTGGATATAGAGGAGTTGGCTTCTCACTTCGGGATGGAGATCCCAAAGGAGAAGTTTGAGACCGTAGGTGGCCTGATCTCTTTCCTTACAGGAAGGGTTCCGAAAAGCGGTGAAGAGGTAACCTTTGAGAACCTCAGGTTTATAGTGGAGTCCGCAGATGAAAAGAGGGTCCACAGGGTCAGGGTCTTAAAACAGGAGACCAAGGAAGAGAGAGAAGGTGAATAAAAAAGATCTTTCCCTTGCCGCTCTCTCAGGGGTCCTCCTTGCCCTTGCCTTCCCAATGTTTGACATTGAACTCCTGGCCTGGATAGCTCTTGTCCCGTTACTTTTCTCTATAAATGGGAAGAACCCGTTACAATCAATATACTTGGGCATCACTGCCGGGCTTGTCTTCAACCTTATCCTTCTTTACTGGATACCTGTACCTATAACTATCTATGGGAAGCTGCCGCTTCCAGCAGGTATCGTTCTCCTGTTGCTGCTAGCATCGTATCTTTCTCTCTATACCGCAACACTTGCCTTCCTGGTGACCTTTTTCAGGACAAGGATGGGGATTCCCCTGGTCCTTTCCGCTCCAGTTGTCTGGGTATCTCTTGAGCTGCTTATTACATACTTTCTTACCGGCTTCCCGTGGGGAGTTTTAGGATACTCCCAGTATCTCAACCTTCCGGTCATTCAGATTGCTGATGTCACAGGCGTTTATGGGATAAGCTTTTTAATAGTTGTGGTGAATGCCGGGATATACAGGGTCATTGAAAGGTATATGGAGGGGCTCTCATTCCGGCATGGGAGGAGCATCTGGGTTGCACTCTTTGTTCTCCTCACTGCGATTGGGTATGGTTACTGGAGGCTTGGCAGTCTTGGAATCCGCAATCCGCAATCCGCAATCCGCATTGGTATTGTTCAGGGGAATATAGACCAGGACCAAAAGTGGGACACTGAATACCAGAGGGAGACAGTGGATGCCTATCTTGCCCTGTCAAGAAAGGTCTCGGAAGGAGGTGTTGATCTCATTATATGGCCGGAGACTGCCGTCCCGCTCTATTTCCAGATGGATGAAACCTATAAACCTGAGATACTGAAGGCTGCAAAAGAGATGAAGTCATACATCCTCTTCGGCAGTCCCGCATACGAGAAGGACTTCGATGCGGTCAGGTATTACAACAGCGCATTCATGATCTCTCCAGATATGAAGGTGGTTGGAAGGTATGACAAGATGCACCTGGTCCCCTTTGGCGAGTATGTCCCCTTAAAGAAACTCCTCTTCTTTGTCGACAAGCTGGCAGAGGGGATAGGGGATTTTTCTACAGGCGACGGTATCAAAACCCTGAAGATGAGTGATGCCGAGGTCGGAACCATTATCTGCTATGAAGGGATATTCCCCAATCTAAGCAGGAAGATTGTAAAAGAAGGGGCAAATCTGTTTGTAAATATTACCAATGATGCATGGTTCGGGCGTACGTCCGCCCCTTTCCAGCATCTCTCCATGTACTCTCTCCGGGCGGTTGAAAACAGGGTCCCTGTTGTTCGGGCTGCCAACACCGGAGTATCTGCGTTTATAGATGAGAGGGGGGTTGTTACATCCAGTACAGGTATATTCGAGAGGGGTTATCTTAAGGCACAGGTTTATGTATCAGGTTCCAAGAGCTTCTATACAAGGTTTGGAGACCTCTTTGCATATGTCTGCGCAATAGCCACACTTGTACTTTTGACTGTGGCTGTTAAGATTGTCCCGAAGGGATCTAAATGAACTTCAATCAGATTATAAAAAAACTGAAATCCCTCAATAATCCTGAAAACGTTGCGGGGATGGCCAGGTTTGGGATAAATCCCAACAACACTTACGGAGTCTCCATCCCAACGCTTTGAAAGATGGCTAAAGAGACCGGAAGGGATCACTCTCTTGCTCAGGAGCTATGGGCATCACGCATCCATGAGGCAAGGATAATGGCTGGTTTTGTGGATGAACCAAAGCTCGTTACAGCCGAACAGATGGAGAATTGGGTTAAGGACTTTGATTCATGGGATATCTGCGACCAGGTTTGCAGCAACCTCTTTGACAGGACACCTTTTGCCCATAAAAAGGCCATAGAATGGAGCAACAGGGAGGAGGAGTTTGTAAAGAGGGCAGGTTTTGTTCTTATGGCTGCCCTTTCAGTCCATGACAAAAAGGCCCAGGACGATGAGTTCCTGATCTTCCTCCCCATCATAAAAAGAGAGGCCACTGATGAAAGGAACTATGTAAAAAAGGCCACCAACTGGGCATTGAGACAGATTGGAAAGCGCAACAGCACTCTCAACAAAAAGGCCATAGAAACGGCAAAAGAGATTCAGAAGCTAGGTTCAAAGTCGGCCAGGTGGATTGCCTCTGATGCCGTAAGGGAGTTAACCAGCAAGTCAGTTCAGGATAATTTGCTAAAATGAACCCGACTAAACAAACAGCTCTCAAAGAGCTTCAGCGCATCCCCGGCGTAGGCAAGTCTATTGCCAACGACCTTTGGGACCTGGGCCTGCGTTCGGTAGAGGATCTAAAGGATAAAGACCCGGAGGAGCTATACGCAACGCTCTACGCAACGCTCTGCACCCTTAAGAAGGCTCATATTGACAAATGCATGCTGTACGTCTTCCGCTCTGCTGTCTACTTTGCATCAAACAAACAGCATGACCCTGAGCTTTTGAAGTGGTGGAACTGGAAGGATAAAAAGGGCAGATAAAATGGTGAATAACTACCCTTCCAGACCATACCACTCGGCATTCTCAAGCCACTGCTCGGGTCTTGAAATGAAATTGATGATATTTTCGAGTATGAGGTAGTGCTTGTTCTCCTCCCCGGCTATCTCTGATAAAATTCTCTTCTGGGAGACATCCTCTACTTCCTTGGCCTTGTTCCGGTAGAAATCCTCGCTCTTCTTCTCTATATCCTGAGCCTTCTTATAAAGTTCGGTCTGAGAGACGTTGATATTTGAAAACTCACCGGTTCCCTTGATCATGACAAATACATTCTTTACGTCTCTCAATATAGTGGCTTCGGGCAGTTCCACTTTTAAATTCTCGTTCATTTTTTTGAATGTGTTGTAATGAACAACCTCAGCATCGGCAAGCATAGTGAGTATGTTCCTTAACCCAGTATTTGGGGTTTTTTGTGCCAGTTCCCTGTAATAATTCTCACCGTCCTTTTCCATCTGCATTGCATATTCATAGATATCCATTTCATCCTCCTTGATATATTGATTCAGATATTTTACCCCTTAATTCTATAATATGGGTATCCATTTCAGTCAGGTAGACCCTATATGTAGTGGTTTATCTGCTGTAGTTCGTCCGACCAATCGCCAGTATGGCGTTCCCTTTGTGTTGACAACACCTTGTCCGCGTTCATGGCACAGTATACTATATATAGTAGTTACCTTAGTCAAGTGGATACCCATATTCTATAAGGGGGGTAGTCGGTTAGCTCCACCTCTGCTATAATGCGAGAATACATTTCTTGCTTTATGGAGGAACCGTGGAGCCGGCATTGGTATCTGGACGTG
>JAENJC010000163.1 GCA_016844545.1 Deltaproteobacteria bacterium
CCCCATAAGGAGGGTGACGATGACCATCCTGTAGGTCATCAGCCATATCACCCTTTTTTTCAGATCATCCCCGTGGGGTCTTATTGACATGTTATGTTTCGGTAGGGGCAAACCTTGTGTTTGTCCCTTGCCCTATCCGGCCGCTCCGGCCAGTTTGAATATCGGCAGATACATGGCGATAACAAGGCCGCCGACCGCCACACCCAAAAACGCCATCAGTGCAGGCTCCATAAGGGCGGTCATTGCATCTACAGCAGAATCTACCTCATCGTCATAGAAGTCTGCTATCTTGTTGAGCATATTGTCAAGTGCTCCTGTAGCCTCTCCGACCGAAATCATCTGGCACACCATGGAGGGGAATACACCGCTCTGAGCGAGAGGCTCGGATATCGTCTTTCCTGCGCTGATGCTTTCCCTGGTCTTCATTATGGCAGTCTCTATGGTTTTGTTCCCAGCGGTCTTTGCCACTATCTCAAGGCCGTCCATAATGGGCACACCGCTGGTTATCATGGTCCCCAGGGTCCTGGTAAACTTTGCAACGGCAACCTTTCTCAGTAAGTCGCCGAAGACAGGTAGTTTAAGTACCAGTTCATCTACAACCTTCCTACCACCCTCTGTGGCATAATATTTCTTGAACCCAAAGAACGCTCCATAGGCTGAAGCTCCCATGAGCCACCACCATCTCTGGAGGAATTTGCTCATGGCTATAACTATCTGGGTAGGCATCGGCAATGCCTGGCCGAAGTCCGCAAACATCGATTCGAATATCGGGATAACGAATACCAACAGACCTACTATAACTACCGCAGCTATGCTGATAATACTAATAGGGTACACCATGGCCCCTTTGACCTGGCTCTTCAGCTTCATGGCCTTTTCTATGTATGCAGCAAGCCTGTTTAGGATGGTGTCAAGTATACCGCCGACCTCTCCGGCAGCCACCAGGTTGACGTAAAGATTGTCAAAGACTATAGGGTGTTTCTTTAACGCATCGGCAAATGTGGAGCCGGATTCAACATCTCCCTTTACCTGAGTCAGTACAGCCTTAAAACCCTTGTTCTCCTGCTGCGAAGAAAGTATATCGAGACACTGAACAAGTGGGAGGCCTGCGTCTATCATCGTAGCAAACTGGCGGGTGAAGACCACCAGATCCTTTGTGGAAACCTTTGCCTTAGAGGGCTTGATATCAGATGTCTTGACCTTTACTGCTGTAGATATAATCCCCTGTTTTGAAAGGTTGGCATTAACGGCCGTCTCATTAACGGCCTCCATCTCCCCTTTCTTGACCTCACCTTTCCTATTCTTTCCTTCCCATGTAAAGACTGGCATTATACCTCCTTAGTGTTCAGTGGCTGGTGGCCGTCGTCAGCTTTTACTGACTACTATTGTTTCATGGTTTTTGCATCGGCGGCCTTGCCCCAGGCCCTGAAGGAACTGCTCCTCCAAGTATCTGTCTCAACTCATCTGGATCGGTAGTGCTTCCCATGGCATCATCAAGGGTTATAAACCTTTTCTGATAAAGGGAGGCCAAGGACTGGTTCATAGTCTGCATTCCGAACCTGGACTGTCCCACCTGCATCTGGGAGTATATCTGATGTACCTTGTCTTCCCTGATCAGGTTTCTTATTGCGGAATTCGGAATCATTACTTCAAGAGATAAAGCCCTTCCGCCACCTATCTTTGAGACAAGGGTCTGAGAGAGGACCCCCTCCAGGACAAAAGAAAGTTGAGCCCTGACCTGGGACTGCTGACCGGAAGGAAAGGCATCTATCATCCTGTTCATGGTCTGGACACAGGAGTTGGTATGCAGGGTGGCAAAGACCAGATGGCCCGTCTCGGCAACTGACAGGGCTGCCTCGATGGTCTCCAGGTCTCTCAGCTCCCCGATAAGCACAATGTCAGGGTCCTGCCTCAGTATATATTTAAGAGCCTTCTTGAAACTCTGGGTATCTGCGCCGACCTCCCTCTGGTTAACAACACATCCCTTATGAGGGTGGAGAAACTCTATCGGGTCCTCTACGGTGATTATGTGTCCATGGGTCTCAGTATTAATCTTGTCAATCATGGCAGCCAGTGTGGTGGACTTACCGCTACCAGTCGGCCCGGTAACAAGCACCAAGCCCTTCGGTTTTTTACATAGGTCATTAACAATGGCGGGGAGCCCAAGCTCCTGAAATGTCCTTATCTGGAAAGGAATCGCCCTGAAGGCTGCTGCAACAGCTCCCCTCTGCATAAATATATTGGCCCTGAATCTGGAGAGGCCTTTTACGCCGAAAGAGAGGTCGAGTTCGTTTTCCTCCTCAAATTTGTGTTTCTGGGCATCAGTCAATATGCTATAGCACATCTGTTTCGTCTCAACAGGACTGAGCGGAGGGATGTCCAGCGGCGCCAGTTCACCGTCTATCCGGATCTGTGGTGGAGTTCCTGTGGTTACGTGCAGGTCTGAGGCTTTCCTGTCCATCATTACTTTAAGCAGTTCATGCAGATTCGCCATTTAAACTCCTTGTTTAGGTGTTTAGGCTGAGGGCTGACTATTCAAGACCTTCTCGTTTTCACTAAAAACCTTCAGTCTTCAGTCTATCTACCTATTCTTTTACCGAGCACCTTACTACCTCTTCAGGTGTTGTAATTCCAGCCATCATTTTTTTTATGCCGCTCATTCTCAAGCTATCCATACCAAGTCTTGAAGCCTCTCGCCTTATTTCGGCAGTTGATGCGCCGTTTAGTATCAATTCCTTGATCTCATCATATATCGGCATAACCTCGTACAGGGCTATCCTACCTTTGTACCCGTTGTTACAGTTGGAACACCCTTTTCCCTTATAAACGGTAAATGTCCCAATCTTGTCCTTAGGTACCCCTAAGTCCAAAAGGGCATGCTCCGGGACATCAATGGGCTCCTTGCACTCAGTGCATATCTTCTTGGCAAGCCTCTGGGCAAGTATCAGGTTTGTGGCAGAGGCAACGAGAAACGGCTCTATACCCATATTAAGGAGCCTGTTTATCGTTCCAGGGGCATCGTTCGTGTGAAGGGTGGAAAGGACCATATGGCCGGTCAGGGCGGCTTTAACTGCGATCTCGGCAGTCTCAAAGTCCCTGATCTCTCCCACCATTATTATGTCAGGGTCCTGCCTGAGGAACGACCTGAGGGTGGCTGCAAAGTTTAGCCCTATATCCTCCTTCATCTGCACCTGGTTTATCCCCTGCAGATTAAACTCAACAGGGTCCTCGGCAGTTATGATGTTTTCTGATTCCTTGTTCAGTTCACTCAGGGCAGAGTAAAGGGTAGTTGTCTTTCCGCTACCTGTAGGGCCGGTAACAAGTACCATCCCGAACGGCTTATGGATGGCGTGCATGAAGTCCTCAAGCTGCTTTTCCCCAAACCCGAGCTTCGTCATGTCGAGCTGGAGGTTTGACTTGTCGAGGAGACGCATGACGACCTTTTCGCCGAAGAGGGTAGGTAGAACAGAGACCCTGAAATCCATCGTCTTCTTGGCACCCATCTTCAGCTTTATCCTGCCGTCCTGGGGGAGCCTCCTCTCCGCTATGTCAAGGGAGGCCATGATCTTTATCCTCGAAGTAATAGCATTCTTTATCTTAATAGGGAGACCCATAACTGTCTTGAGGGAGCCGTCAAGGCGGTATCTGACCCTGAAACTCTTTTCGTAAGGCTCTATATGGATATCGCTTACCCCGGTCTTTGCCGCCCTTATCAGGATACCATTCACAAGCTTGATAATAGGCGCCTCAACTTCGCCAGTTAACGCCTCTTCAGAGACTTCCTCCTCA
>JAENJC010000164.1 GCA_016844545.1 Deltaproteobacteria bacterium
ATTTGGAGTCTGCCAGGGATAGTCAAGTATAGTCACAAATCAATTAAAAAAGGGTCCAAGGAATTACCCTTAAACCCTTGATATGTTTGGCTGCCCGAGCAGGATTCGAACCTGCGACAGGGTGATTAACAGTCACCAGCTCTACCAACTGAGCTACCGGGCAATACGATGTTTTAGTATATTTATTTCTCAGGAGTTGTCAAGGCCAAAAAAGATTATCAACGTCCCTTCTTTAATTCTGTCAGTACAAGTTTTGAGATACCCTTCAATGTCTCAAACACCCCTTCCCCTGTAGCAGCACATGCCTCAAACTCCGGGATGCCTTTCGGATTGAGGAGATTTCTCAACTCTTCCAAAGGCGCAGCGTTAGGGAGGTCTCTCTTGTTGTACTGAACAACATAAGGGATCTTATCAAGGTCATAACCCTGCTCTTTCAGGTTTATTGCCAGGTTCTCAAAACTCTCTATATTGGCCTCCATCCTCTCAACCTGGGAGTCAGCCACGAACACAACTCCGTCGACGCCTTTGAGGATAAGCTTTCTGCTGGCGTCATAAAATATCTGGCCTGGAACGGTGTACAGATGGAACCTTACCTTGAAACCCTTTATTTCCCCAAGGGTCAGCGGCAGGAAGTCAAAGAAAAGGGTCCTCTCAGTCTCTGTGGCCAGAGAGATCATCTTCCCCTTGGCTACTGGATTGGTCTTGCCATAGACGTACTGGAGGTTTGTGGTCTTTCCGCAAAGCCCAGGACCGTAATATACTATCTTGCAGTTTATCTCTTTTGAAGAGTAATTAATAAATGACATATCCCATCCACCTATTCGCTAAAAAGACCATCTATATCGTCATCAGTTATCTCCGCAAAGGGAGATTCCACATTTGTGGCTTCCTTCTGTTCCATCTTGGCAAGCAAACCGTCAAATATCGTCTTCAACTCATCGCTGGCCTTCTTGACGCGGAGCCTTACCAGCCCCAGGGATGATCTCGTATCGAATACAACAACAAGGATTACACGTTGCCCTATAATGGATATGTGGATATTGTCCTTTTCCCCCTCGTGAAAAAGGATGGAAAACTCCTTTTCCCCTATCAGCTTGGCCAACCCCCCTGTTGCTGCAATGTTCCCTGCTGTAAGGGAGGCAAGTGAAGTTGTGTCAAGGTTTTTTGTGTCTCCGGCGGAAGATATCAACTGTCCGTTTTTATCTACAAGGAAAACAACCTTAGAATTCGCTTCCCTGTTAAGTCTCTCAAGAACGACACTGATCATCTGAGACTCTTCTTCATACATCACTAAGTGAGGAACCGCCATAATATCTCCTTTACTCTCCTACTCTCCAGCCCTCTTCATCAGATTAACAGTCTCCACGGCATATAGCTGTAACCCGTGGCAATATATAGCATCTACCACCTAAATGCAAGCCCCTGACCCTGAGATGAGGTAGCAGTCATCACCCGGCCCAACGCCAGCCGAGAATAAATCCCTTGCTGAGCTCACGTCTGATATATAAATAACACTATCCGCAAAACGGTCCCTTTAACTCGGGCTCCATTGTTATAGCAACTATCCTGGGTGGGCATACCTTGGCGCATATCCCGCACCCCTTGCAGCGCGCCAGATCAAAACCAGTCACAAGTCCACCCTTAAGCACCACGGCTGAATCCGGACAATTTTCCCAGCAAAGCTTACAATTGATGCACTTCTGAGCGTCCAGGATCGGTCTAAATCTTCTCTCTGTTAACGCCATAAACCCTTCAATCAAATATGGAACTTGGAGTTAATTTCACATACATCATTCACACTCCGAATTTTAAAATACCTCTCTTCGTCCCTCAACTGCCCTGCCGACAGTCACATTATCCGTGTACTCCAGGTCGCCCCCCATCGGGATCCCTTGCGCTATCTTGGTAATCTTCACCGCAAGCGGTTTTATAACCTTGACAAGGTAATGGGCCGTGGTCTCCCCGTCGTTATTGGGGTTGGTGGCTATAATAACCTCGTCAACACAGTTACCTTTAAGCCTCGCCAGTAGCTCTCTGATCCTGATATCATCAGGCCCCCTTCCGTCAAGGGGAGAAAGGGAGCCTTGGAGTACATGGTACTTCCCTTTAAAAACACCCGCCTTTTCTATTGCCAGGAGGTCATGAGGCTCCTCGACAACACATATCTGCCTCTCTGTCCTGCCGGAATCCCGGCATATATGGCATGGGTCATCTTCAGTTATATTGAAGCAACGGGAGCATATCCTGACTTTTTCCTTGACCTCCAGTATGCTTCTGGCGAGTGCTTCGGCATCCACTCTGGAAAGTTTTAGTATGTAAAAAGCCAGCCGCTGGGCCGTCTTTTCTCCGATTCCAGGAAGCCTGGACAGCTCCTTTACAAGAGTCGCTACACATTTCAGGGAATTCATATTAAAACAAGCCGCTGAGTCCAGGCACTCCCAGGCCGCTTGTAAGCTTCCCCATCTCCTCATTCATCATCGCCTGAGACCTCTTGATGGCCTCATTGACTGCGGCAACAACCAGATCCTGAAGCATCTCGACGTCAGAGGGATTGACAACCTGCTGTTCTATAGTAACAGAGAGAAGCTCCTGTTTTCCATTAACTACAGCCTTCACCATCCCGCCACCGGAAGAGGCCTCAACAGTCTTTAGCGCCAGTTCCTCCTGGACCTTCTGCATATTGGCCTGCATCTTCTGTGCCTGCCTGACAATATTACCCAAACCACCCTTCATTCCATTCCTCCTAATACCAGTTCGCATTCAAATAAAAACCTTTGAATGACCGTGCATAATACCAAGTAAGCTTTCAGTAATGGCAATAATTATACGTTTGAAAGCAACTTGGTGTAAATTGTATGAAGCATACACTAAAAGTTAAAAAAGACAAGTCGTTAATTAGAAGCCATTTTCTCCTCTACTATCCTGCCCCCGAAGACCTTCAGGGCCTCTTCTATGATCGGCTGCCTTGTTTGCTCCTTTTTTACAGGTTCATGAGTTTTGCTTTCCTTAGCCAGCGGGGCAATAACTACCTTCATGCTTCGGCTCAAATAGCCGTTTAGCATCTCCTCCAGCGCCTTTATATCCTCTTTACTTATCATATCAAGATAAATACCGTTATTGAAGCCGATCCTTACCATTGAATTGTTTAACTCGATCAACTTCCCATGCTCAAGTTTTGATGCCAGGGGCGGCCTCTTTTTTCGGACAACCTGCATAAAACTCTTCCAGGTATCTCCAGGCTCCTCCAGTTCGATGAAGATACTGTCCTTCTCATCACTTGCTGGAATTGAAAGATTGAGAGGTTGAGAAGTTAAGATTTTTTTCTCATCTTCTAAACTTCCCATCTTCTCATCTTCTTTCTTCTCCGGCCTCCGAACTTTTCCAATCCCTTCCTCCAACCCCTTCATCCTTTCTATCAGTTCGGCTATGGGCACCAGCGGTCTCAGGGTTGCCATCTTTATAAGAGTCATCTCAAGGGAGAGGCGGGGAGAAGAAGACCTCTTAAGCTCCTCCTCTCCTCTTGAAAGTATTGCAAACAACTGCTGGAGCTCATCCTGAGTAAATCCGTCTGAAAGGGTTTTAAGCTCTGCTATCTCTCCATCAGGGAGGTCTATCAATTGGCCTGGGTCTTTTACTACCTTAATTACCATGAGGTTGCGGAGGTATTCCAGCAGGTTTTTGCAAAATAGCCTGACATCATAACCATAATCATAAACCCTTTCAACCAGCTGTATACATCCGGCAGGTGTTCTTTCCATGATGCTTTTTACTACATTTTTAAGCACTTGCAAACGATATCACCTGATCGAGGATACTTTGAGCGTCCCGCATCCCGCCATCGGCCTCTCTGGCGATGATATGAAGACCTCTGTCAGTTATTTTTATTTTTTCACTTTCCGCAATCCCCTTCAGTCGTTCCTGGATAAGAAGGGCTGGGATCCTTTTGAAATCAAACTCCTGACATCTCGAAAGGATGGTAACAGGTATCTTCTGTGGGTCTGTTGTGGCAAATACAAAGATCACATGGGGAGGAGGCTCCTCAAGTGTCTTTAGTAGCGCGTTAAAGGCGTTAGTTGAAAGCATATGGACTTCATCGATTATGTAAATCCTGTATCTGCATTTTATTGGAGGGAATTTGATATTCTCCCTGAGCTCCCTGATGTCGTCTACACCTGTATTCGATGCGCCGTCTATCTCAAAGACATCCATAGAGGAACCGCCGGCAATCTCCCTACAAGCTTCACATGTATTGCACGGAACAGGGGTGGGACCGTTGATGCAGTTAAGGGCCTTGGCCAATATCCTTGCTGCTGAGGTCTTTCCGACACCCCTTGCCCCTGTAAAAAGGTATGCATGGGCAACTCTGCCGGTCTTTATAGCATTCTGAAGGGTCCTTGTGACATGCTCCTGACCGACAACATCTTCGAAAACCTGGGGGCGCCATTTACGGGCTAAAACGAGGTAGGACATTGGAACTCCGTGAACCGATAGCCGTAAGCCGTAAGCCGTGAATTGGTAAAAAACAGCTTACAGCTCACAGCTTACGGGATTTATGGTCACTATTGATAGCTAGGCACCCCTGCGGCACCCGGAGAGGGCCGCTACCGTTGCTTCCTTCCGGACCTGGCGGGGTTTGCGGTCATCCGCTGCGCAGGACCCAGCTATCAAGACTAACCACAAAATCAGGGGTTAGGGATTAGTTTAAAACCTTTTTAAACCTTTCCGCTATAGTAATTGTTGCATTTAAAAATGGAGGAGAGAGGGGGATTCGAACCCCCGGTAGAGTTGCCTCTACAGTTGATTTCGAGTCAACCGCCTTCAACCAGCTCAGCCATCTCTCCAATTATGATTGTCCGTCCGACCTTCTGCCTTGGATGCTCCCAAGATATTCCGAATCAGTTCGCGCTACTTTGTTAAATGGCGGAGAGAGAGGGATTCGAACCCTCGGTACCCGTTAAGATACACACGCTTTCCAGGCGTGCTCCTTAAACCACTCGGACATCTCTCCAGATTGTTTATATTGGGGGGCCGTGCGGCTTTCAGCCTCCGATGCCCCCAAGCCCCGAGCTCGGACAGGCAAAGCCTGATCCTCGCTTCTTACCTCAATAAGTTTTCCTACCTCTCAGCTTCTTAAAAAAGTCTTTCAACAAAGCTTGGGCCTCTTCAGCCATTACCCCTTGGGTTACGTCCACCCTATGATTCAATCTCTTGTCGTTAGAGATATCGTATAGGGAACCGACTGCTCCGCCTTTTGGGTCATAACAGCCGAATACAAGCCGTGAAATCCTTGCCAGAATAATAGCGCCGATACACATGACACATGGTTCTACTGTGACATAAAGAGTGGAGTTAGCGAGACGCCACGACTTCAGTTTCTTTGCAGCCTTTCCGATGGCAATCATCTCGGCGTGGGCCGTGGGGTCACTATTTAATTCCCGGAGGTTGTGCCCCCTGGCTACAACTCTTCCATCAACTACAACAACAGCCCCTATTGGGACCTCACCCTTCTCACTGGCTCTTTCTGCCTCAGAAAGGGCAAGTGTCATAAATTTGTGGTCGTACTCCTGACTTTTCACTTTTTTTTGCATGGTGCGCCCAGAGGGAGTCGAACCCCCGGCCTACAGATTCGTAGTCTGTTGCTCTATCCAGCTGAGCTATGGGCGCATAAAACAGCAAGGAGCGTTTTGGAAAAACTTATCTTTAACTCCTCGCTCCTTACTCCTCACTTCTCGCCTATTTTCAAATTTTGATGCTGGGATTGTAGCCAACCAGCGCCAGGCTGTAATCTGGGTGCTCAAATGGATGTGCAGTTGGATAAAGGCTAAAGAGCCATCCTTTGAAGACCTCTTTTCCATCCTCAGTCACGACTATGTAAGCCGCAGGGTTCTTTGGTTCATTGGAGGCTGAGGTTATATTAACCCCCTCCATCATGAACTCAGGTAAAAATGCCTCTAACTTCACTTTCATCTTTGTATCTGAAATAGCAGCCTCTCCACCTATCGGCACTGTAATGGTACTCTTCTGGTTGGTTTGCTTATTCGTGACCTCTATCGTTATATCCTTCCACTTCCCCTTCACTGCATCCGGCACCATTATCACAATCTCTTCCTTCTTGACTGTTATAGGTGCTTCTACAGCAGGCATTAATGGAGCAGGCGCCTCCTCTTTCTTCTTACAGCCAATCCCCAACACCAATGGAACCGCCACTGCTAAAACTATTAAATACTTGATTCCCTTCATTAGTAAGTTCTCCTTTTTATTTTTTTAGAGATAAATGAAAAACAGCCTTAAATATAGTATGTCAGATAAAATATTCACTGTTTCACTATTCACTCTTTTTCCAAAATGGCGGAGAGGGGGGGATTCGAACCCCCGGTAAGGTGTTACCCCTACGACGGTTTAGCAAACCGCTGCCTTAAGCCGACTCGGCCACCTCTCCAATCTTCATTGGGGGCCCGTGCGGCTTTCAGCCTCCGATGCCCCCAAACCCCACGCTCGGACAGGCAAAGCCTGATCCTCGCTTCTTTCTTTCAACAACTATTCAGTCCACACTAAAAACTATTCACGGGTTTTGATGGCGGAGGGAGTAGGATTCGAACCCACGGAACTTTCGTTCAACGGTTTTCAAGACCGCCGCCTTCAACCACTCGGCCATCCCTCCAAAAATTCAGTTGTCAGCTGTCAGTGATCAGCAAAATATTTTAGCCTTTTTACTGAGCACTGGCCACTGGCCACCGATCACTGCTTTTCTATCCTTTCAACCCCACCCATATAAGGCCTCAATGCCTCTGGGATAACAACAGTTCCGTCTTCCTGCTGATAGTTTTCCAGAATTGCCACAAGGGTTCTGCCTACCGCAAGACCTGAACCGTTGATCGTATGAACAAGCTCTGGCTTTGACTTTTCCGAGCGTCTGAATCGTATACCGGCCCTTCTGGCCTGAAAATCCTCAAAGTTGCTGCAGGATGATATCTCCCTGTAGACATTCTGGCCCGGTAACCATACCTCTATATCATATGTCTTTGCGGAAGAAAAACCCATGTCTCCGGTACAAAGAACAACAACCCTGTATGGCAGATTTAATTTACTTAATACCTCTTCTGCATCTGAGAGAAGGGCTTCCAGCTCTTCATACGACTTCTCAGGGGTTGTAAATTTAACCAGCTCGACCTTGTTAAACTGGTGCTGTCTTATGAGTCCCCTTGTGTCTTTGCCATATGAACCCGCCTCTTTCCTGAAACAAGGGGTATAGGCCGCGTATTTCACCGGCAAGGCATGCGCCGGCAGTATTTCATCCCTGTGGATATTTGTTACAGGGACCTCCGCAGTTGGAACTAAATAATAATCAAGCCCATCAAGCTTAAAAAGGTCTTCCTCAAACTTCGGGAGCTGACCGGTCCCGGTCATGCTCTCCCTGTTTACTATAAACGGCGGAAGCACCTCTGTGTATCCATGCTTCCCTGTGTGCAGGTCCA
>JAENJC010000031.1 GCA_016844545.1 Deltaproteobacteria bacterium
CCACGATAAGGTCCTCCCTGCCTCCTTCCAATGAGAGTAGCCTCCTTCTTTCACTAAGTGCCAGGGGATATATATCGTTAAGAAGCCTTTTTACCCGGTCATGAGTCAGCATATAGTTATTTATTCTGGAAGGGTCATAACTCTCAAGTCCCTGGTCCATGGCCGCCATGGTGGTGATGGTCCCTGCCGTTCCTATCAGGGTTATATCCGTATTCTCTGGCGGAAGCCTCTTTTTTAATCCGTTTTGGACAAGATTGTTCATGAATGGCTTTAATATTTCGACCACATGGTTAGAGACCTTTTCAATCTCTTCCTCTTTTGTCGGGTCTGAATGCAGGAAGGTTTCAGCTGCATGGACAACGCCCAGCTTAAGGCTTTCCGAATAGACAGGGTTGCCAAGGCTGGACAGTATATATTCGGTGCTCCCGCCTCCTATATCAAAGACAAGGGCATCGCCGGTCTTTACCGTTATACAGGAGAGGACACCTTTAAGGGCAAGGAGAGCCTCCTCATCTCCGGTTATGACCTCCACATTAAGGCCAGTTATCTTCTTAACCCTCCTGACAAACTCACTGCCGTTCGGAGACTCTCTGACAACGCTGGTGGCAACGGCCCTTACCTCCTCCATCTTATGTTCCCTTAAAATCCCGGAGAATGTCGAGAGGGTGGCAATCCCTCGCGACATCGAATCCTCGGTCAGTCCGCCAGTGGCGGTAAAGCCTCCGCCTAAGCGAGTTATCTCTCTTTTCAGAACTCTTTGACGGAGAGTTCCTGCGTCGTTCAGGTCGGAGATCAGGAGGCGGAATGTGTTGGTCCCTATATCTATAGAGGCAAGAGATTTGGCCAATGGAATATCTCCTTTTTTTTCGAAGTATACCATACACCTCTTGCTCCAGGCAGCAAGATTTATCGTAAATATCTTGTTGGATTAACTCCCTTCTGGTATCTTAGACTGCGATGAAAGACAGTGTATCCATGATAAAGATGAGTACATCAGACATGGCAGTTGCGCTTCAGGAAGCAGGTTTCAGCGACGGCAGTCTGGCATCCAGAAATATTGAAGACCTCCGTCTTTATCCTGAGTTTTCCGAAAAGCTCCCGCTAATTATCGAGTTGGCCCTTAATTCCCCTGATCCAGACTCTGCATTGAGCTTCGCGGAGAGGTTCATGGCCGCTGCCAAAGAGTCGGGGGTCGACACAGGAACCGTTACAGATAACCTCCCGCTCTTTATTAAGTTATTCGGGAGCAGCGAGTTCCTCTCCTCCATACTCATCAGGAGGCCGCACAACGCGGCGGAGTTGGTCTCCTCACCCTACCTTCAGCTAGAAAAGCCTCTCGACGTAATGAGACTGGAACTGGAAGGGATGATGGCCGGTATCTCCAACTATGACGGTCTTCTCTCTGTTTTGCGATTATACAAGCAGAAGGAGATGCTTAGGGTCGGTTGCAGAGACCTGCTCGGGTACGGCGCACTTGAGGAGATAACGTCCGAGCTTTCATCCCTGGCATCGGCTGCCCTTGATACTGCATATCGCTTTTGTCTTAACCTGTTAAAAATCAGTTATGGCACACCTTATTACAGGGATGAGACAGGGGCGCTTAAAGAATGTACCTTCGTAGTCCTTGGGATGGGGAAGCTTGGCGGTAATGAACTGAATTTCAGCTCAGACATAGACCTTATATATCTTTATCAATCCGATGAAGGGGAGACCCGAGGTGGGGACAGGACATATACTCTGTATGAATTCTACTGCAAGATGTCGGAACTCATTACAAAGGCGATATCAGCCAATACTGAAGACGGTTTTGTCTTCCGGGTGGACCTGAGGCTTCGGCCTGAGGGGCAGAACGGCCCTGTTGCCAACTCCATAGCAAGCGCAATGATTTACTATGAATCATGGGGGGAGACGTGGGAGAGGTCTGCCATGCTCAAGGTAAGGCCTGTTGCAGGAGATTTTTCCCTTGGGGATAGGTTCTTGAAGGAGTTGGAGCCTTTCATATACCGCAAATACCTTGATTTCACAACTATTGAGGATATCAAGGAGATGAAGCTCAAGATAGACAGGGAGCTGGCATTGAAGCCCGGCATGTGGGACGTAAAGCTTGGGAGCGGCGGGATCAGAGAGATAGAGTTCCTCGTGCAGGCCACTCAACTGATACATGCCGGAAAGGATAAGGCCATCAGGGAAAGGAACACCCTTAAATCTCTCCAGAAGCTGAAAGATAAATTGCTGCTGACTCATGAAGATTACGAGACTCTTGCTGCTGCTTACAGATTTTTGAGAACTGTTGAACACAGGATACAGGTGGAAAATGAAAGGCAGACGCACAAGCTTCCGGCAAAGGTAGAGGATCTTAAGAGGCTGGCAAAGAGGTGCGGCTTCGGGGAGCTTGCCGATTTTAAAAAGACCCTTGAATTTCACAGCGGGGGTGTGGAGAGGCTCTATGACGGGATATTCCATGAGCCATCCAGGAGCATAGAGGATGTCCCTCCAGAGGTGGCTCACATCTTTTCATCGGAGGCTGATAAAGACGAAGTTGTCAGGAAACTCAGTTCCATGGGGTTTGAGGATACTGAAGCAGCCTATCGCAGGCTTGATGCCCTGAGAGAGGCCGGACTATCAGCCCGTCTTTCCCAGCGAAGCAGGACAGCCTTAAGGAGGCTTGCCCCCCGCCTATTCCTGGAAGCGTCTAAATCCCCTGACCCTGATATGGCAATTGTTAACCTGGACAGGTTTCTTAATGCCGTGGGAGCAAAAGGAGGTTTCTATTCCCTCCTCCTTGAAAATCCAAAGATGATAAGGTTTTTGGCTGTATTGTTTGGAACCAGCGAGTTCCTTTCCCATTTCCTGATAGCTCACCCGGAACTTCTCGACACCCTTCTAAGGGCTGACACTGTCACACCAGTGAAGAGAAAGGAAGAGCTGAGGGTAGAGCTTACCTCTGCTTTAAGCGCTGCGGAAGGATACGAAGAGGTCCTGGATGGTATCAGGAGGTTCAGGAACACCGAGCTTATAAGAGTTGGAATAAATGACGTTGCTGAGGAGATCGGCCTGCTGGAGGTCTCTACCCAGCTCACGACTCTTGCCGAACTTTCTCTGGAGACGGCGCTTAAGGTCTCCCAGAAAGAGATAAGAAACAGATATGGAACCCCGTTTTTGCCTGACGGCAAAGAGGCTGTTATTTCAGTTATAGGCATGGGCAAGCTCGGTGCTGCAGAGATGAACTACTCGTCAGACCTTGATCTGATATTTATCTATTCGGGGGGTGGTGAGACAAAGGGACCGAAGGTAATCACAAACCAGGAGTACTTTGCAAAGGTGGCCCAGAGAGTGATATCCTTCCTGACCCTTCAGACCAGAGAAGGGTATCTGTACAAGGTGGATACAAGACTGAGGCCTTCAGGGAGCGCCGGAGCCCTGGTGTCCTCCCTAGAGGCCTTCATGGCATATCACAGAGAGAGCGCTCGGCTCTGGGAAAGGCAGGCGCTGATTAAGGCAAGGAGTGTGGCCGGGAACGCGGAGTTTGGAGAGCAGGTAGCAAGGAACATTGCGTCGGTTGTATACATCACCGGCATCGACGATGTGGGGCGGAAAGAGATGATACATCTCAGGGAGCGGATGGAAAAAGAGCTTGCTAAGGAGGGACCCGATAGATATAATGTCAAAAGCGGTCGCGGTGGTATTGTGGACATAGAGTTTACCACCCAGTTCCTACAGCTAAAGCATGGAGCTGAACTGGTCGGCCTTAGAAACCCCAAAACACTGGACGCCCTGAAGGCGATATTTGATGCCGGATTTATTGAACCGGAAGACTATTCAGCGCTAAAAGATGCCTATCTCTTCCTTATGAAGACCGAAAACAGATTGAGGATTCTTCACAATATATCTACAGATCAGATGGACCTTGACGCCGGCAGGCTTGTAAAGCTTGCCAGGAGACTTGGTTACGAAAGCCGAGGGGCGGACGGGCCCGGTGATATTTTCTTAAGGGATTATCGGAGTCATACAGAGAAGGTAAGGGAGATATACAGGAGGTTATTATGGAACTAAATGATATTCTATCTGTTGCTGTCAAGGGAAGGGCATCAGATACACACCTGAAGGTCGGACTTCCTCCTGTATTTAGGGTAGACGGTTCGCTCATACCAATGAAGGATGCACCACGTCTTGCGCCGGAAGACATCTCCAAAATGTCAGACGGGATTATGAGTCCTATCCAGAAAGAGAAGTTCAAGCAGACAAATGAGATAGATCTTGCCTATGGCGTCCCTGGACTTGGAAGGTTCAGGGTCAATATATTCCAGCAAAGAGGGACCACGGGAATGGTGCTCAGGGTTATACCGATGAAGATCCTGAGTATAAAGGAGCTGAACCTTCCGCCTGTCGTAGAAAAGCTTGCTAGTGAGCAAAGGGGACTTATCCTTGTCACGGGAACAACCGGAAGCGGCAAAACCACCACTCTGGCCGCAATGATAGACCATATAAATTCAACGAAGACAAATCATATAATGACGATAGAAGACCCCATTGAGTTCCTTCATAGGGACAAAAAAAGTGTTGTTAATCAGAGAGAGGTCGGGTTTGATACCCCCTCATTTTCCAGCGCCCTCAGGGCTGCCCTCAGGCAGGACCCCGACATCATCCTTGTAGGTGAGATGAGGGACATGGAAACAATAGAGATAGCCATAACAGCAGCTGAAACCGGGCATCTGGTCCTATCCACCCTTCACACTATAGACGCTACAGAGACGATAAACCGAATAGTGAGCGTCTTCCCGCCACACCAGCAAGCGCAGATCAGGCTCCAGCTTGCCGGAGTTCTAAAGGGTATCGTGTCTCAAAGACTTATCCCAGGTGCAGATGGAGTGGGGAGGGTCCCTGCCGTTGAGGTTTTGGTAGCAACTGCAAGGATTAAGGAGTGTGTAGAGGACAAGGACAAGACCAAGCAGATAAAGGATGCCATCTCTACAGGTCAAACAACTTACGGCATGCAGACATTCGACCAGTCTATTATGGGGCACCTTAAGACAGGCAAGATAACGTACGAAGAGGCCCTGAAATGGGCATCAAACCCTGATGACTTTGCCCTCAAGGTCAGCGGCATATCTTCTACCTCAGATGAATCATGGGCAGTTGAATAGAAAGACAGGGATTAGGGATTAGGGTTTAGCTAACCCCTGACAACTAACCCCTACCTTCTTATGGTATTTTTTTAGTTGTCACATACGGGAGGATTGTAACGAGATCCCTTATCTCTTCATACTGCTTCTTCTCTATCCCCGCCAACAACAGCTCTTCAACCTTATCAAACCCCTCATTCCTTTTTCTGTACTCTATTATGGAATTGGCCTCTTTTGCCGACATCCCAGGGAGTTTTTTCAATGCCTCCTCGCCTGCAGAGTTTATATCTACCAATACCTTCAGGTCACTCTTCTCAAAGAGTGTGAGGTTTGGTTCTAACTGCAGGAAAAGCCCGTCGCTTATTCCCTTAACCCTTTTCAGTTCGGAAACGGCTTTAAACCCTCCTATTTCTTCCCTGAATTTTACGATCCTGTGAGCAGTTATGTTCCCGATACCAGGAAGAATCGAAAAATCAGCCTCTGATGATGTATTGACGTTCAGCCTTCCTTTCCACACCTTCCTGGTTGTGTCCATGTCGTCGGCAAAGGAAAGTGAGGCTGCAAAAATAAATATCACGAGCAATATAATTGACTTTCTTGCTTTCATAACGTCCTCCTGAACTCGATTTTTATGCTACTCTCTTTTAATATTACTTGTAAGATTTGTCAAGAGGTTTCTTGCTATGCATTCTGGCGGCAAAGTTACGCTATCTATTGGAACCATTGACTCTAATTATTTTATCAGATATTATGCCTGCAAAAATAATATGCACTCAAAAGAGGTTTTTTAGATGAAAACAGTTTCAGGAAACGATATAAGGGATGCCTTTCTCAGGTATTTCAAGGGCAAAGGTCACGAAGTTGTATCCTCCTCTTCTCTGATACCTGCCAATGACCCTACTCTCCTATTTACAAATGCAGGTATGAACCAGTTTAAAGGGATATTCCTGGGAGAGGAGGACAGGGGGTATAAGAGGGCAGCCTCTTCACAGAAGTGCGTCAGGGCTGGAGGGAAGCACAACGACCTGGAGAATGTCGGGCGCACAGCTCGGCACCATACATTTTTTGAGATGCTTGGGAACTTTTCATTCGGAGATTATTTCAAGAGGGACGCCATTGCATTCGCATGGGAGTTTCTTACAGTAGAGATGGCTCTGCCGAAAGAGAGATTATGGGTAACTGTATTCAGGGAGGATGACGAGGCAGAGGCACTTTGGCTTGAGGTTACAGGGATACCATCGGCGCGGATCACAAGGCTTGATGAAAAGGACAACTTCTGGCAGATGGGCGACACCGGCCCATGCGGTCCTTGCTCCGAGATACTTATAGACCAGGGGGCGGATGTCGGGTGTGGAAGGCCTGATTGCAGGGTCGGATGCGACTGCGACAGGTTCCTTGAGATATGGAACCTTGTATTCATGCAGTTCAACAGGGACGCAAAGGGTAAACTTACGCCTCTCCCTAAACCAAGCATAGATACAGGGATGGGGCTTGAGAGGATAACGGCAGTAGTTCAGGGGTTCAAAAACAATTATGACAGCGACCTCTTTCAGGGACTGATATCGAACATATCAAAGGTTGCAGGCAAGAGGTATGGAGAAAACCCGGATAACGATGTCTCAATGAGGGTCATATCTGACCACGGAAGGGCGGTAACCTTCCTGATAGGCGACGGGGCGATCCCTTCCAACGAAGGAAGGGGTTATGTCCTCCGGCGCATCATGAGGAGGGCTGCAAGGCACGGCAAGCTTCTGGGGCTCGATAAGCCTTTCCTTTACACGGTATCCGGCTGGATAATAGACCAGATGTCAGAGGCATACCCTGAGCTTGCAGGACAGAGGGATTACATAGCCAGGGTGATTAAGATTGAGGAAGAGAGGTTCTCCGAGACCCTTGACAACGGCCTCAGGCTTCTCGAAGAGGAGGTCGCAGGGCTTAAGGGAAGGGGAGAAAAGGTTATCCCTGGAGAGACGGTATTTAAGCTCTATGACACATACGGTTTCCCTGTTGACCTTACCGAAGACATAGTGAAGGGTAGGGATATAACACTCGACATGGAGGGCTTTGAAAGGGAGATGGCCTTTCAGAGGGATAGGGCAAAGGCTTCGTGGAAGGGGAATCTGGAAGACAGGGCAAGGGACATTTACAGGGGGATTGCATCCCACATAGGCGGAGTCAACCCCCTCTGCTACGACCACCTCTCCGCAAAGTCCAGGGTCATAAAGATCGTCAAGGATGGCGAGATTGTGGAATCGGTATTTGAAGGTGATGAGGTAGAAGTAATCACAGAGGAAACCCCTTTTTACGGCGAGTCGGGTGGTCAACTGGGGGACAGAGGCATTATAAAGACCGAATCCCTGGCCATGGACGTGGAAGACACCATTAAGCCTTTGCCAAACCTGATAGTCCATAAAGGTAAGATAGTGAAGGGCGAGCTACGGGAGGGTGATATCGTCCACCTTATAGTAGATAAGGAACTGAGGGGAGCCTCAGCCCTTAACCATACGGCTACCCATATATTACATGAAGCCCTCCGTGAGGTACTCGGTAACCATGTGAAGCAGGCCGGTTCCCAGGTAGAGAGCGACAGGCTGAGGTTTGACTTCTCCCACTTCTCCGCCATGACAGATGGGGAGATACGCAAGGTAGAGGCCATTGTAAACGAGAAGGTAAGGGAAAACCTGTCAGTAGAAACAAGGGTGATGTCGCCGGAGGATGCAGTAAAGGAAGGGGCCATGGCCCTGTTCGGTGAAAAATACGGTGACCTTGTGAGGGTCGTTAGTGTTGGAGAGTTCAGCAAGGAGCTGTGCGGCGGTACCCATACAGGAAGAAGCGGCGACATTGGCATCTTCAAGATAATAAGCGAAGGTGGAGTTGCCGCAGGGGTAAGGAGGATTGAAGCAGTCACCGGAGAGGCTGCATACAAAAACCTTCTGTCTGTTGAAGATTATCTCCAGGAGGCGGCTTCCATACTCAAGACAAGGCCGGATAGCCTTGTAGACAGGCTTTCAAAGCTCCTTCAGAGGGAGAAAGAACTGGAGAAGATGGTTTCATCCCTGAAGATGAAGCTTGCAGGAGGGGAGACCGATAGTCTCATAAGCAATGTCAGGGAGGTTAAGGGCGTAAAGGTGCTCTCAGCAAAGATAGAGATCTCAGACCCTAAAGAGATGAAAGATATGGCCGACAGACTAAGAGAAAAGATTGGGTCTGGGATAATTGTTCTCGGCTCTTCAGACGGGACCAAATCAACATTGACAGTTGCTGTAACCGGTGATTTGACAAAGAGTTACCATGCGGGTAACCTTGTCAAGGAACTGGCAAAGGTAGTGGGCGGTGGGGGAGGTGGACGTCCCGATATGGCCCAGGCCGGAGGGCCGGATGTATCAAGGCTGGATGAGGCCCTTAACAAGGTGTTTGATCTAATCTAAAACAGGTTAATATTACTTCGCTCGTTTCATCAAATGTCCATCGCAAACTGACAATCCGCTTATTTATTTTGGCAAGTTTTGACAATGGACCCCATCTGGTGTACACTGGTAGCATCTTTTAATTACGGAGGTGAATAAAGTGATTACAGCAGGGGTGAAAGAGGCGCGTCAGCACTTCACAGAATACCTGTCAAGGGTAGAGAAGGGGGAGGAGGTCATCATCACAAAAAGAGAGGAGCCTGTAGCAAAGATCAGCGCCATTCAAAGGAAGGCAAAGGGGCGGCTCTTGAGCCACAAGGAGTTACGCGACTCTATCATGGCGAAAGGGAAACCCCTCTCTGAAATCGTTGTTGAATCAAGACAGGAAGAAAGATACTGATGACCTTAATCTACGCAGATACAAGCTCTCTCGTCAAATTTTATTACCCGGAGGCCGACAGCGAAAAGATAGAAGCCTTGCTATTAAAGACTGATCGTATCTTCATCTCTCATCTGACGGTGACTGAAATGGCCTCTGCATTGGCAAAAAAGGTAAGAATGGGCGATCTGAAAAAGGAGAAGGAGACGGTCCTATGGAATACGTTCCTTGACGATATGCAGACAGAAAAGATAGAGCTGATTCCGCTTGATGAGAGGCATTATCTGAAGGCTGCGGATTTCATAAGGGAGCTTGGAGGCAGATACGGCCTCAAGACCCTTGACGCCCTTCACCTCTCTATCGCACACAGCTTGCAAACTTCTCAGGTTGCGGCAAAGATAGGGATTAAGCTGGTTCGTATGTCATGAGAATGGCCTAATAGTGCCGTTACCTTCCCGCCGCTCTTTCTGATGGGTTCGCTCAGGCTTCACCCATCCTACAGGCTGATTGCTTTAGTCTTTATAGCGCAAACTTTTATGGCCAGTAACGGGCCAGTCCAAAGGCCCATGTGCTTCCATCATTTGAGGCAGCTCCTGCCCCAACTATCATGCCGTCTGATTGGATACCCACAGCCATAAACACGTTTGCGCTGCTGCCAATGGAAGCTGTTACCTTGCCATCGGTATCAAAGGTTGTATCAAGACTCCCGTCCGTATTATACCGTACCAAATTAGCGACGAAGTTTGTTGGACCATTTGACAAGCCTGCCGCTAAAATCTTGCCGTTGGATTGAATAGCAAGGGCGAGGGCCTTTTCATAGCTGGTCCCAATATCCGTAATAACCTTGCCCCCCGTGCCAAAAATCGAGTCCATGCTTCCATTCGTATTGTAGCGGGCTATGACAAAATCAGCCCCGGCATAGCTGACACCGGTTGCAGAATGCCCGGCAACAACGATCTTTCCATCAGATTGTATTTTCAGGGCGGTTGTATAATCTACTTGATTGCCGGTTGGAGTAGAAATAACTGTAGTTACTTTACCAGCGGTCCCGAAGGTTGTATCGAGGCTTCCACCAGTAGAATAACAAGCTACTGCGAAACCATAGTTAGTCCCATCATAAAATCCGCCGCTTACAACGATCTTGCCGTCGGCCTGGATTCCGAGCGAAAAGCCAACGACCGTGCCGCTGCCGAAACTGGTAGTTACCTTGCCACCTGTCCCAAAGGTAGAATCGAGACTACCGTTTGTATTATAGCGAACCACAGCAAAACCACCATTGCTTGTAAAACCCGCCACAACAATCTTTCCATCGGATTGGATCGCGAGGGCATAGGCTTTATCCTGACTAC
>JAENJC010000165.1 GCA_016844545.1 Deltaproteobacteria bacterium
TGTAGTATGCCGCCTGGACCACTTTTACAGTAACAGGAGAGACTGTATCCTGCGAGGCCTCAACAAGGGCCTTAACATCACTCATGGAGTGACCTATGATGTAGGCGGCTATGGTCAAAATCAGCGAGATGAATGATGTGGATGCAAACGATGCAAAGAGAAAACTCAATGCAGAAAGAAGGATAAGTGAGAGTGTTGTAAAAGATATGGATAGAAATATCATGGGCCACGAAAACCTTGGGAAATAAGCGGGATAACTCATCTTAACAAGAAATATTGAGGCAACTGCAAAGAGGCTCAGGATTAATATTGAAACGACAATCAGGAGCACCATCCCAAGAAACTTGCCTACAATATACTCCCCCCTTGAAATGGGCCTTGCAAGGACCATATATATTGTCCTCTTATCAAGGTCCTTTGCCAGAAGGTTGATTCCAACGAAGAGGACAAGAAGCAGTCCCAGAAAAGATATGGAAGAGAGGGCTATATCCACAGAGACCTTGCCAATCTCACGCATGATCATGCCTGAGATAAGTAGGTTAACCACCATCATAAAAAGGGCGAATACGGAGATGGCGTAAATGGCCCTGTTCCTTATGCCCTCCTTAAATGTTATTACAGCAACAGGCCATAAGGGGGTCATACTGCCGCACCTCCGCCAGCCTTTTCAACCTCTTTCAGGAATATATCCTCCAGCGTAGTCCCGCCAGATAACAGGCTGTCCACCCTGTCGACCACCCTCAGTTTTCCGCCAACTATAATCCCAACCCGATCACAAAAACGCTCAATATCAGAAAGTATGTGAGAGGAAAAGAAAACTGTCTTCCCTTGTCCCTTAAGTTCCATTATAAGGTCCCCCACCATCTTTCTTCCTATGGGATCAAGGCCGCTCATCGGCTCGTCGAAGATCGCCACTTCCGGGTCATGGATAAGGGCAAGGGCAAGGCCTGCCCTCTGGACCATCCCCTTTGAGTATGTCCTCAATTGCCTTTTTCGTGCAGACTGAAGGTTGACCTTGGTCAGCAGTTCGTCAGTCCTTTCTTTGATGGCAGCAGACGACATACCGGATGCCTTCCCGCCAAACCATAGAAGCTCCTCAGCCGTAAGGTAGTCGTAAAAAAAAGGGTTCTCAGGAAGGTATCCGACATGCCTTCTTGTCTCTCTCTCCCTGACATCCTTGCCATTTATCCAACATTCACCTTTATCAGGATATATAAGGTTTATAAGGACCTTTATCGTTGTTGATTTCCCTGCCCCGTTCGGGCCCAAGAAGCCAAAGACTTCGCCTTTATGGACTTCAAGAGTAAGGTCCTCGACGGCCTTGACTCTTTTAGAGCCGATTCCTTCTTTAAATTCTTTTGAGATTCCTTCGATTCGTATCATAGATAAATTTAAGTAGGTCTTTGGACTGCACTTTGGGGCGAGAGGAGCTTTTCTATAAGACTCTTCATGAATGCGATCTCATCCTTTTGGGTCTCAAGGGCTGTTTCCATCTGGGTCTGCCTTTTCATCATCTGCCACTGCATGCGGATAATGAAACCAAACATGGCCATAGCGATGGTGATAAACAACCCTAACATCCAAGTCAGCATATCAAAACGGCTGTTCATCTCTGAGCGGAGATCATTGAATCGAGCATTCATTTCGGATCGGAGGTCATCGACTCTTTTCTCAAGATTCTTTTGTCCCTCATCAAGCCGTTTGATCTCTCCTTCAAGTCTTTTGATATCGCCCCTGATATCTGCCAACCCCTCTATAATTTCCCTGTCCGATATGCGAGGGGCCACATCTACGGCAAAGGCAGGAATACTTATAAAAACTAAGATAGTTGCAATTACAAGATTTCTCATGGTGTAAAACTTACCATCACCTGCATGTCGAGTCAAGAAAAATCCGTCATTCTGAAGGTTCTTGGCGGGAGGTCAAACGGTTGGCTGAGAAGATTTAGATCATGAAAACAAATCTACCCTTTTTCCACTGAGATCGGCAAGGAGGGCCTTTGTATCAAAGGATTTCATCTTGCCTTTCTTTATGGCTTCGTCTGCTTCCGCCTCAGCCTTCTGCCAGTCAAAATCCTTGAAACAGGGAGGGAGAGTTAGAGCATACTTTAAAAGGTCTATTATAGTTTTAGAGCGGGACGGTTCGTTAGCAATATCCTTGTAATGGTCTATTTGTTCAACTAAAGTATCCGGTATGTTTAATAGCAGCTTTTGTGTATGCACAGCTATTGCCCCCAACTGTTAAGTGGTTCTAAGTTTAGGAATTAAATTATGAGGTGTCAACAATATGATTTTGGAAAATAAAAAAGGCCGGGTTTCCCCGGCCTTCGGCTTAATGTAATGCTTTTTTATAGAGCGGTCCAGAGAGTTACAGAGCCCCCCGTGCAGGGAGCACCTGCTGCGGCTAGGCCACCCAGTTCATTCGTGGTAGCTAAAGCAGCATTAGCAGCTGCAGCAAGCATCGGGCTACCAAGTGTGCCATTAACATAATATATAGGGGTAGCGTCAGAGTCGGTACCATAGCATCTATCGCCGCTTGCATTTTTAGAGGCTATGACATAACTACCACCATTCGCTGATGTATTTACCACAAGCCCCACGTTCGCAGAAACGCCAGTTGAAAAAGATGTAGCTGCGGATGGCGCGGATGTACCATTTATACTATTTGCTGCAATAGCTCCAGTAGTTGAAGCAGTGCTGATAAAAAGACCACCTAGGCCTGCGGCTCCAGCTGCGGCACTCGATGCATAGACCTGCCAATCAGAAAAGAATGCCTCTGATGCAGTCTTTGCATTCCTTAAATCGGCTTGTGCTGCTGTATTGTATCCCCTTACCCTGTACGCGCTGAACTGCGGGATAGCAATAGCAGCCAGGATCCCGATGATGGCAACCACGATCAGGAGCTCGATAAGTGTAAAGCCTTTTTCATTTGTTCTGATTTTTGTAAACATGGTATTTCCTCCTTTTTAATTTATTACAATTTGACTACTCGGATTAAATTATTTGCGGGCAATGCCCGCTCTACCTGATCTTTCAAAAAAACATGTTATAACCCCTTCCTCACCCCCTTTTTGTTTTTTTCAATTAATCATTCACTGCTGAGTTAGCTAATTACGCAGAGAAGTAAGCAATAGGCGTGCCATCCTAAAAGTTAAGGGAATGATTAGAAACATTTAATATGACGGGGCCATAAAAGGCCCTTCCGCGTTACCGCATGACAAAATTCGTCACCACAGATAACTCTTCTCTGGCTCCTCTTACTTTAGTGTCCCTTCCCACTCTGCTACAAGACTGGCGTAATCTAACTCGAAAGGATCGAGGGCCTTCTTTAGCGCTGTTTCTAAGTTATTGCCTCTGGCTATATTATCCAGGATATCCCGCACAGCATGGAACCCGAACCGGTCTATTATGTGTTTTACAAGGGAATAGCTTTGGAGATAGGCTAAGGATGACTCTTTGTCTGACAAGCCTGTAAATGATGATTCAAGCCTTTTTACAGGGATCAGTTTTTTTTCTTTTGCTCCCCTGGTCAGTTCTTTCATATTCTTCCTTTCGGAAAACCTTGCCCCTTCATACTCTGCTATTCCCTCATTCAACCATGTCGCCACCATCTTCCCGCCGGTCATTGACCGTACAACCACATGAGAGTATTCGTGATATATGACAGCCTTAAACTGGGCGCTGACATCCTTAATCTCGCCTATGGGAAGCCTTATCTTCCCGTCATAGAGCCCTCCAGGCCAGTCAGGGGATTGAGCGGCTTCTTTAAACCCCTT
>JAENJC010000032.1 GCA_016844545.1 Deltaproteobacteria bacterium
CCATGAGACAGTGGAATCTCTGACGCATAAACATCTTTTATCTTCAGAAAAGAGAGGGATAGAGACGCTGCAACGATATCGATTATCGAGTCTACCCCGCCTACCTCATGAAAGTGTACATCATCAACCCCGACCCGGTGTACCCTTGCCTCTGCTTCGGCAAGTCTTTGAAATACCAGAATGCTCGACTCTTTAACATCTTTCGAAAGGGCGCTATCCTCTATTATCTTCTTTATGTCTACCAGTCTTCTTTCAACCTGCTCTTCCTCTATCTCTACCTGGAACTTCTTACCTCCAAATCCTCCCCTTTTAACATCCTCTACTCTTATCTTATATCCTTTCAGAGGGAGTTTCCCCAGCTCATCCCTCAGCCACTCAAACGGAACTCCCGCATCCAGGAGGGCTCCCACAATCATATCACCGCTGATACCTGAAAAACAATCGAAGTATGCTATCATCTCTCGCCACTATAACCGGGGACAGTCCCCTCTACTTTCTGTTTATCAGGCTTGCCACATAACCTGCCCCGAAGCCGTTGTCAATATTCACCACCGTTACAGCAGGGGCGCATGAGTTGAGCATCCCGAGAAGGGCGCTGATACCTCCAAAGCTGGTACCGTACCCAACGCTCGTAGGCACTGCAATGACCGGTCTGGCCACAATCCCTCCCACAACGCTCGGGAGGGCGCCTTCCATGCCGGCGCAGACAATCAGGACACTGGCAGAGGTTATACGCTCCCTGTGGGAAAAGAGTCTATGGATACCGGCCACTCCAACGTCATAGAGCCTGTCAACCCTGTTCCCCATCATGGAGGCTGTAACTGCCGCCTCTTCCGCAACAGGGATGTCTGATGTTCCAGCGGATATCACCATGATGATACCCTTTCCTTTTTCTTCAAACTCTCCTTCCATGAAGGCAAGGGTTCTGGCATCGCTGTTGTATTGAACAGAGGGAACTGCCTTAATAATAGCCTCAGCTTTTGCAGCATCAATCCTGGTTGCCAGGATGCTTGAACCGTTGGAGCGGAGTTTTTCGATTATGCTTATTATCTGCGCAGCGCTTTTCCTTTCCCCGAGGATGACTTCTGGGAACCCCTGCCGTAACTCCCTGTGGCTGTCAATTACGGCATGACCCATATCCTCAAAGGGGAGCGACTTAAGTCTGGTCAGGGCTGATTCGGTTGAAACGGTTCCGTTCCTGACACCGTCCAGAAGTTCTTTTAATGCGTTAACATTCAATTGTGTTACCTCTATAGCTGGGAACAGTCCCCTATATTACCTTTGTTTCGCTACGCAGAGACCTTACCAGCATATCACCGTTTCCGGTGTGGAACTCGACGGTCCTTCCATAGTTGCCGCCAGTGTCCTCCCCTATCAGCGGGATCCTCCTCTTTGCAAGCTCGATCAATACTGCATCACGGTTTCTCTCCCCTATAGAAAATGATTTTCCTTTGTTCGGGAGATCAAACATCCTGGCGCCTCCGGCTATCTTGGCCACTATCCTACTCACCTCACATCCACTATTCTGCATATCCCGTAACATCCCAGAGAAGCACAGGTCGGCAAACTTTTTGGGATTCCCGGAAGCCCTATCTCCGGGACTGCTGGGGAGCATTATATGACACAAACCGCCTGTCCTTTTCTCAGAATCATAAAGGGCAACGGCTACACAAGACCCAAGACCGTAAGTAACGAGGGTTGCTGATGCTTCAGCTATCCTATAATCTGCTATTCTGACCACTATCTTATCCATTCTTGCTCCTGATGGCCTTCATTATGACATCTATGGAGTCAGGATCTGGAAGAAGGAAAAAATGCCCTTTTATGTCATCCGATACATCACAAAACTCTGTCTCAAAGACAAATGCAGTGTCGCCAATCTCGCCTAAATCGGATAATACAATATCTACTACTGCGCCGACCATATCGTGGGCCAGAGACGGGATTGAGGGGATCAGGGTTATGCCAAGCATGTTCCCAAGGACGCTCAAATAGGCAGATGCAAGGATATTTCCAACTTCCTTGAGTGTTGATGCTCCCATCTCTGAAAGGGGCTCATCAACTCTTTTCAGCAGCAGGCTTATCAGTGCCCTTGAGCTGTGATCCGGGAATATCAGTAGGATACCACCTCTGGCATCTCCTAATACCTGGAGGTAAACACCGCTCACAACTTTTTCGCTCCCACCCATTAGCTCGGGGACTGACGACAGGTCTACTATACTAACTTTCGGGACCCTCATCCCTACCTGCCTCCCGATAAGCTGGGAAAGAGCTGTTGCAGCGTGTCCCACACCTATATTGGAGAGCTCCCTGAGAAAATCGAGGTCGCTTTCGTTTAGCCGTTTCATTTGACCCCCGTCTTTCGTAGGGGTGGCCCTCTGTGGACACCCTGGGCAACCACGCAGGGTTGCCCCTACCTTATATTAAATTTCCCACATCCAATAAAAAAATGGTCCTGCCGTTACCAAGGACAGTGGTTCCGGACAGGCCACCTATCTTGTTGAGCGGCCTTCCAAGCGGCCTTATAAAGGTTTCCTGCTGCCCAACCAGCCTGTCTACCACCAGTCCTATGATCTTTCCCTTGACCTCTGTGACTACAACCGGGATGAATTTAGCCTGCCCTGTCGAAGGCGGAAGTCTGAATATCTTCCTCAGGCTGAGGAGAGGTATAAGAAAGCCGTCAAAATCTATCAGACTCTGCTTCTGACTTGTCTTCACAGTATCCCTGTCTACCTCCATGGTCTTCAGCACCCTGCTTATCGGAATAGCATAGATCTCCTGGGCTGCTTCAATCAAAAGGGACTGGATTATAGCAACTGTCAGAGGAAGCTTAAGTGTAATCCTTGTCCCTGCCCCTGGCTTGGAATCTATATCAATACTGCCACCGATAGGCTCTACTGCAGATTTCACTGCATCCATCCCGACGCCTCTTCCTGATATATCGGAAACGACCTTGGCCGTGCTGAAACCGGCGATACATGTAAGGAGGAGCGCTTCCTTTTTATTCATCCCTGTTGCTTGTTCAGAGGTTATCAGTCCCTTGTTTATTGCTGCTTCCTTAAGCCTTTCAGGGTCCATTCCCTTTCCGTCATCGGATATCTCTATGAATACCTGATCCTTTTCCCTGGATGCCTTTATTAAAATCTTGGCAGGGAGAAGTTTGCCGGCGGCCCTTCTGTCGTCAGGAAGTTCAATGCCGTGGTCCACAGCATTCCTGATTATATGTATCAGAGGATTTCCTAATCCTTCTATAATGGAGCGATCCAGTTCTATGTCCTGCCCTTCCAGGTCAAGAGTGACTTCTTTCCCCTCTTTCCTAGCCAGGTCCCGGACAATCCTTGGGAACCTCTCCATTAAGCTTTCCATAGGCATCATCCTGACATTCATCACCTGATTTTGCAGGTCCCTTACAAGCCTGTCAAGATGGTTTAGCCCATCCCTTAACTCCTTGGAAGGTATCCCTCGTGAGATATCATGGAGCCTGGACTTATTTATGATTAATTCGCCAATGGCATTTACAAAATAGTCGAGAAGGACGGTATTGACCTTAACGGTCTGCTGCAAAGGCCCTATTGAAGGGATTTCGGGTCTCGATTCCTTCGCTTCCCCTGCTTCACTTTTCCCCTTCTCTTTTTGGGGAGCGGCGATGGGAGTTCTAAAATCGGGAGCCTGAACCTCATCTTTCAGAGGCTCTACCTTTAGGGAAGACACCTCTCCCATCCCCCTGACAACCTCTTCAATCTTCTCCTGGGCCATATCCGATACAAGCTTTATAGACAATTGCCCTGACAACTTCCCTCCCTTCAGGTCGGCTTCGGAAGGGATTGTCGATACAACCTCTCCAAGCTCTTTTAATTTTCTGAGTATCAGGACAGCCCTGACAGAAGGCGCCGGAGAGTCCTGAGAGATTTCTATGGAGATATTGAAACCGGTGGTCAGTGGTCGGTGGTCAGTGGTCGGCGGCTCGGCAGCAGTTTGTAGTTGCTTTTCACCCTCACCCTCTGGCTCCAGTAGGGGCGAGGTTACCCCGCCCCTACTGCTTACTCCTGACTCCTGATTCCCATAGCCTTTAATCCGTTCTATTATCCTGGCGATATCTACATCAGATGTCCTGTCCTGTTCCACCGCATCAACCAGCTGTCCAAGGGCGTCAGCTCCTTCCAGAAGGATGTCGGTCGCCTCCGGGGTTATAGACATCTCCCCCTTGCGGAACTTGTCCATCATATCTTCCATCTTATGGCTAAGCTCAGCCATATCATTATAACCCATAGACGCAGCCATCCCTTTAATGGAATGGGCATATCTGAAAAGTGAGTCTATATTCCCCTTGTCTCCAGGATCTTTTTCCAGAGCGAGCACAACCTGGTTCATATTACCCAGATGTTCCCTGGCCTCAGTTAAAAACATGCTTTTATATTTGGACATATCCATAGTTTTAAGCTTTTACCCCAAGAACCCTGCTTACAACTTCCTGAATCTTCTCTGCCTTGAAGGGCTTTACTATAAAGTCCTTGGCTCCGGCGTCTATAGCCTCCATAACCAGACTTTCCTGCCCCAGGGCGCTGCACATTATTATCCTGGCCTCACGGTCCGCGTTGATTATTTCCCTGGCCGCTTCTATTCCGCTCTTGAGCGGCATCACGATATCCATAGTGACCAGGTCAGGTCGCAGCTCCTTGTATTTCTCTATCGCCTCTACGCCGTTGGAAGCTTCCCCGATCACTGTAAACCCGGGCATTGAGCCAAAGACATCCTTGATCATGTTCCTCATAAAGGCTGCGTCATCAACTACAAGGACCTTATAAGACATATTCCCTCCTTATTTGAAACATAGTTTCAGGTGTTTAGGCTGAAGGCTGAAGTTTGTGTGATCAAGTATTATTTCCCCCTAAAAGCCTTCAGTCTGTCTACCTAATTACCTTTTTTATTATACAAAGTATCCATCCAGGTCAGCTATAAGCCTGTCCGTATCAAGCAGATTGACGACTCTCCCCTTGGAAACAAGTATGTTGGCGACGTATTTGCTTTTCAAAAATTCTGGATCAGCCGATATCTCTGTCTTGATTTCCCATTCAGAGATAACCTCTAAATGCCCCTCCAGGAGGACCCCAATATCCATTGACGGATTGTCGAGTACAGCAATCCTCCTTAAATTGTTCTCCCTGGGAGGAGTGAAGTCGAAAAAAGTGGAGAGGTTCAATACGGTTGCTATCCGTCCATGATGGTTCAATATTCCGTTCACCCATACAGGGGCCTTGGGTAAAGGTGTCAGTTGAGTAAACTCCACTATCTCACTGACCTTTGCGATATCAATGCCGTAAAACTCGTTCCCAATCTGAAATGTCATTACCTGCTGCATGTGACCTCTCTCAACCGGTGTTGTTTATACGCTGAACCTGGATACAACGCTTTTCAGTTGCTCGGAGGTATCGGACAGCTCCTGAGCTGCCCTTGCCATCTCCTCCATGGAGGCGGTCTGTTGCTCAGTTGCTGCAGATACCTCCTCTGTTGCCGCAGCATTGTCTTCTGCCACTTTTGCTATCTCATCTATGGCCTTGACCATCTTTTCTGCCCCTTCAGTCCCTTTCTGTGATAGATCGGATATCTTCTTAACTTTCATGGTTGTCTCCATGACGATCCGTACTACATCCTCAAACGATTTTGTTGTAGTATTTATGACCTCTTTCCCTGCCTCGATCTCCCTTGTGCTTTCCTTCATTGATCCCAGTGTCTTCCCGCTTTCCTTTTCTACTTCCTCGATGATAGAAGTGATCTCTTCGGCAGAGTTGGCGGTACTCTCCGCAAGCTTGCGCACCTCCTCTGCAACTACAGCAAATCCCCTTCCATATTCACCGGCCCTGGCTGCTTCGATGGTTGCGTTCAGGGCCAACAGGTTGGTCTGTTGGGCGATCCTCGTTATAACATCGGCAATCTTGCCGATCTGACCTACCTTGTCGCCGAGGTTCATGACAGATGCCCTGGAATCATCTATACTGTCAAACACCTTTCTCATTTTTTCCATGGCAGCCCGTGCCATATTCCCGCCATTTTCTGCTGTATGGCTCGTTGAAGTAGCCGAATCCGCAGCATCTTTTGCGCTTATAGCTATAAGCTCTATGGACGATGCCATCTCCTTTATAAGCCTTGATGTCCTCTCCGCCAGCTCGGCCTGCTGCTCTGCTCCCTTTGAGACATGCTCCATGGTAGAACCGATCTCCTCGGTAGATGCGTTCATCTCTTCGGCAGTCGCAGAAAGTCCCTGAGCTGCCTCAGAGACCCTGTCCGACACCTCTTTTATGTGTCTGACCAGATCTTGTAGGTTTGAGAGCATCCTGTTTATAGCGTCAGCAATGTCTGCTGTTTCATCAGGGAACAGCTTACTGTAAGGGTAAATCTTATGAGTCAGATCCCCCTTGCTTATCAGCTCTGCGGAGTAAGTAATCTCCCTGAAGTCCTTGCTAAAGCTTCTAGCCATGAATATCCCTATCGTGAGCCCCACAATAATGGCTGCCAAAGTAGAAATAAGCTGGTTTATCCAGCCCTCCAACTGGAGAAAGCCGATCAGGTAAGGGACCATCACCACAGCCCCTATTACCAGTATGAATCCGATAATAAACTTTTGACCAAGTTCCACTCTCATAATGAACCTCCTTTATTTTCTATATATCCTTTCTCTCGGGCATATGCTTGAAAACAGTTTTCTGCTCTCTCCTACCAGGATCTCTGCCCTGCCAAGGATAAGAAATCCGCCCGGGTTGAGGGCTTTCCAGAATTCATTCAGTACCCACTCCTGTTTCACTCTGGAAAAATATATCAGCAGGTTCCTGCAGATGATAAGGTCTTTCTCCCTGTGCAGTCTTTCCTGAAATATATCCTCTTTCCTGAAAGATACCATTTTTTTTATGTCGTTGGAAAGCCTGTACTTATCGCCATCTTCCTTAAAATACCGGACCATCAGGCCGGGAACCATGCCGACCAGCTTGTCCCTTTTATAATGACCTTCAGCGGCCTTTTTCAGAATCCCTTCATCTACATCGGTGGCCGTTATTTCTATGTTGAACCTTTTTAACTCTTCGGAGAAAAACTCTTTCAGGATGATGGCAATGGTATAAGGTTCTTCCCCGCTGGCGCACCCGGCGCTCCATATCCTTACCGTTCCACTCCCTCCCTTTGCTGCAAATATGTCAGGGAATACGATATCTTTCAGCTTGTCAAAGGTGGATTGGTTCCTGAAAAACTCCGTTACATTTATCGTTAAGGCGTTAAGAAGCTTCTTTACCTCCTCTTCCTTCTTATTGAGGAGTTCAATATACTCTTCAGTGTTCTTGCATCCTGATGTCCTTAACCTGAACGATATCCTCCTCTGGATGCATTTGTCTTTATACGAATCTAAATCAAACCCTTCTCTTTCAAAGAGAATATCCCTTATTGCCTTAAAGGTGACTTCCGAGTAATGGATGGCCGTTGTGTCCCTCTGGAGCAAGTCCCCATGCCTGTCTCTAAGCAGGCCAGAGATAGCCGGCAGCCTCTCTTTACCTTCTGAAATGCTCATATCCGCTACTTTTGGGAATATACCTGCCGCCATCGGCTCCAATTACCTCAACTACCTTGTCCTTCAATACTTCGCCTATGGGCGTATATTTTGTCCCTTCGGTCATACTCATGAAGCTTTTAACATCTTTGCTTCGTACTGTGAACAAAAGTTCGTAATCCTCACCCCCGCTCAGGGCAAGCTCTATCCCACCATATTTGGCTGAGAGGGTATTGAATCCCTGAGACAGGGGAAGCTCGTCAATCCGTATCCTGGCGCCCACCCTGCTCTCTTCGCATATATGCCCAAGATCACAGAGGAGTCCGTCGCTTATGTCTATCATGGATGTGACCATGCCGCTCTTTGCCAGTTGTATCCCCTCCTTGACCCTTGGAGTAGGCCTGAGATGACGGTTTATGAGTTGAGAGGTTGAGAAATTGAGAGGTTGAGAAGTTGAGAAACGCTCATCTTCCCAACTTCTTATCTTCTTATCTTCTAATATCTTAAGCCCCAGCGCCGAATCCCCCAGCGTCCCTGTGACAAATATAACATCTCCAGCCCTTGCACCCTTCCTTAGTAAGAGATTCTCGCTGTTTTTCCACAATACAGTAACGGATATATAAAACTTGTCGGGAGAGGAGGTGGTGTCCCCCCCGATCAAGGAGAGTCCGTATTCCCCGGCTGCTACAGTCATCCCCTTAACAAACCGGTCTATATACTCGATTGATATCCCTTCCGGTATGCCAAGCGAAAGGAGGTAATGCTCAGGTACTCCTCCCATTGCGGCGATATCGCTTATATTTACTGCCAGAGCCTTCCATCCTATGGCCTCCGGCGGATAATCCCTTCTGAAATGCACATCCTCTATGAGGGAATCGGTAGTAACCAGTAGGGGCGTATCGCAATACGCCTCTACATTAACTACAGCCGCATCGTCCCCAATCCCAACCCGAACCGATGGATCTTTCCTCCGCGACTTCCCTGCAATCCTCTTAATCAGGCCGAATTCGCCGATGTCCCGTAAGGATGAGGGATGGAGAATGCCTTCAGCCCTCATCCTTCAGTCTTCTGTTTTATGATCGCTTCAATCTCGTCAATGAAGGTTCTTGTGTTTATTGGTTTTACTATGTAGCCGTCACACCCTGCCTCGAGGATCTTTTTCCTGTCTCCCTCCATGGCATGGGCTGTAATCGCTATTATCGGTCTATCTTTAAAGTCATCCATTGCACGTATCCTTCTGGTTACTTCAAGACCGTCTACCTTTGGAATCTGGATGTCCATAAGGATTATGTCCGGCCTCTCAGCGACTACAATTTTCTGTGCCTCTTCTCCGTCCCTGGCCTCCACAAAAAGATATCCCCTGGCCTTTAATATTGTCCTGATAAGTCTCAGGTTTATATCGTTATCCTCAACAATAAGGATCTTCTTCATACCGTCTCTCCCACATCCATCACCCTGTTTCCACCAATTTTTACCGACTTTTCCAAGGCGTTTTCCAGCCTTTCTATCAACTCCGCAGTTTCAATACCGTCGGCTGGATATGTAGCAAGGGATATGCTTACAGTTACTCTTTCCAACGGCTGATTTTTCCTCCTGGGGAATGGATACCCACCAATAAGAGAGCAGAGTTTATTGGCAACCGCCATTGCAGCATCCTTCCCCGTTTCAGGGAATATAACGGCAAGTTTTCCTCCGGTGTAACGCATGGCTACGTCGGCCTTTCTAAGGTTAAGCACCGTATCTCCAAGCAGGTAGCCGTTTACCTCGTTGTAATGTCCAAAATGGTCTACATCTATAAGCGATATGGAAAGATCCCTGCCGTACCTGTGAGACCTGTTGACCTCGTGAGACAGCCGGTTTATGAAGTATCTGTGATTATACAGCTTGGTTACATTATCCATCAGGCCCGCCCTGTCAGGCTGAAATATCTCCATTCTCCGTATCTCATCTACAAAGTCCTTCTTGGACACCTCTCCCTTCTGAACAACCTTTGCGACATCCGCCAGGAGGGCGTTCTTCTCCTCCCTTGTCAGGTCTTTTGCAGTGAGGACAAGGATGGGTATCTCTTTGGCGTCAGGATGCTTTTTAAGCTCTCTTATGACATCAAACCCGCTGACCTTTGCCATAGCCAAGTCAAGGATGATAAGGTCGGGCAACTGCTCAATGGCCATTCGAATCCCTTCCTCCCCCCCTGTAGCCGAGCTTGCATGGTAACCGTCATTCCTCAGGACGGTGGAAAGGAATTCCAGTATCTTCTGGTCGTCATCCACAACCAGAACGCTTATATCCCCCTTTGTGTGCCTGGTTTTGCCGCTGTATCCATCGAGACTTCCAAGTAGGGCTGCCCTGCCAACTGGTTTTACCAGATAATCAAACGCTCCCAATGAGAAACCGAGTTCCTGATTTTCCACCATTGAGACTATAATTACAGGGATATCTCTTGTCTCCGGCATTGCCTTTAACTCCTGCAATACTTCCCATCCATCCCTTTTGGGTAGCATGATGTCGAGGGTGATGGCGAACGGCTTAAGTGCAATGGCTTTTTTTATCGCCTCGTCGCCATCCATTGCCGCCTCTACCCGGTATCCCGCCTGAGTCAGATAAACAGAGAGAAGCCTGGACAGCTTCGGGTCATCTTCCACCACAAGGACAAGGGGCTGGGTCTCCTGCCCGGCTGAAGGTCTTGGCAGCTCCTTGGCTTCCCTGGATTCCTCCACCGGACTAATCTCCTCTTTTCTCAATGAAGACCTTTTTTCAAGCATGAATGGGATAAAAGCCGTAAACTTGCTCCCTTTCCCCACTTCGCTCTCCACCTCTATCTTGCCGCCATGCATCTCTGCAAGCCTCCTGGTTAAGGTGAGACCCAGACCTGTACCGTCATATTCCCTTGATGTAGACCCTTCAGCCTGCTGGAACTCCTGGAATATCCTCTCCCTGTCCTCCTGCTTTATTCCTATCCCTGTATCCGTTACTGAAAGCACAAAACAGCTATCCTTGAACTCCACACCTATGGTAATAGTACCGCCTTCCGGTGTAAATTTTATGGCGTTCCCCACCAGATTCAGTAACAGTTGTTTTATTTTTCCTGGATCTGCATAGATATCAGGGATCCCCTCTGCCATCTCGATCTTTAAGACCTGCTTTTTCTTTTTAGTCAAGGGGGCTATCGTTTTTTTAATGAATGATATGATCATTCCCAGGTCTAAGATCTCAGGTTGCAGTACCATCTTCCCTGCCTCTATCTTTGAGAGGTCTAATATGTCGTTAATCAGCTTAAGCAGGTGATGTCCGCTGGTGAGTATGTTTCCCACAGAATCGGTCTGTTCCTCGTTCATGTCCCCCATCACCCCGTCTACCAGAAGCTCAGAGAACCCTATTATTGCAGTAAGAGGAGTTCTGAGCTCGTGGGACATATTGGCAAGGAACTCAGATTTGAGCCGGTCCATCTCTCTCAGTTTAAGGTTGGCGCTGCCAAGGTCATCATTTCTCTTATTCAGCTCCACCCTGCTTTCCTTTAATTCCTCATTTGTCTCTTCCAGCTCGGATGTCCGCCTGGCTACCTCTTCCCTCAGTTCATCATTCCAACTCTTAAGCTTTTCCTGGGATACGCTGAGGTTTATCGCCATTGTATTAAATTCATTAGCGAGTCCTTCGAGTTCATCCCCTGTCTTTATGGTGAGTCTGTGATCCAGGTGACCTTGACCTATCTGGTGCGCCGTCTCATTCAGTTGGGATATAGGCGTCAGAATCATTTTTCTTGAGATATTAAACCCTATCAGAGTCAGAATAATAACCGTTAATGACCAGGCAGCAGTGGAGGGCCACATGAGGGCCTCTAAAGGGGCGTCAATCTCCGCCATTTCCTGAGTAAGGATAATAAGATGCCAATCCTTTGCCTTAACAGGGGCAAAGGCTATTGCCGACTTCACGCCATGCTCATCAATTGATATAGTCCATCCCGTATTTTCCTGAAATATTGTCTTTAGAACTGATTGGGAGAAAGAGGCATTCTCAACACCAAGCGCCTCCGCAAATACAAGGCCTGATGAGTCAAGAATCTGTAAGTGTCCGGTTTTACCATACCGGAAGTTTTTCAATGGGGCAAGGATCTTGGGCACCTGGAACTCCACTTTCAACACGCCAAGAGGCTTTTTGCCTTCGGAGTCCATTATTGGCACGCCAAAAACCAAGTTGTAATTTCCTCTGCCCGCAGAACACATGTGGGGGCTCCCCAAATATGGTCTTCCCGCCATTGCCTCTTTCCACCAAGCCTCTTCTGAATAAGAGAAGTTGGGGACAGGATGGGAGGCTGCTATAAGACCTCCCTTTGAATCAGTAACTGTAAAGTGGCAAAAGGTATCAGGCTCTCTGTCAACTCGCCCTCTAAGCTTAAAGGAAGCCTCATTTTCAAGGGTAGCCTTGAGAAGGGCAGGATCTGCGGATCTCCAGAGTGCTTCAAGCTCGTTCAGTATCTTTTTTTCATTTTTAGAATTATACCTGACGTTACTCTTCTTGATAAGCTCCAGAAGTTCTTTCTTTTTACCGAGCTCGCTGGCCTCCCTGAGACGAAGGTCCAAAATTGTATCAACTTCAGATGCCGCCTTCTCCGTAGTCCCTACCAACCCGGGTCCTATAGACTGCAGCATGAGCTTTTCACCCATAAAAGATAAAAAGACTATACCAACGATCCCGGGCAGGATACCTACCACTAGCATCAGAATAAACATCTTTCTCTGGAGGCCGCCCTTTTTTAGGTGCTTTAACAGATGGTTTCTCCTTGCGGCTTACGAGACTCAAGGCTAACTACATTTATGGCCCTTGCACGCCTGCCGACAGTCTTTACCGGACGCCTATTCGGCTTCTTCTTGACTTCCTTCTTCTTGACTTCCTTCTTCTTGACTTCCTTCTTCTTGACTTCCTTCTTCTTGACTTCCTTCTGTTTAAGTAAGGCAACCTTCAATACATCGTCTATATGATCAGCGAAGATAAAGGTTATCTTTTTTCGAAGCTCTTTAGGGATATCTTCAAGGTCTTTCTTGTTCCTGCTTGGGATTATTATGGTTTTTATCCCAGCCATCAGCGCTGCCAGGGCCTTTTCCTTCAGCCCCCCGATCGGCAATACCCTACCTATAAGAGTAATCTCTCCGGTCATTGCCACGTCCTTGCTGACAGGTATTTTTGTCAAGGCGGAAATAAGAGATGTGGCCATTGTTACCCCGGCCGAGGGCCCGTCTTTTGGAATGGCGCCGGCAGGGACATGTATATGGATGTCGTTCTTTTCATAGAAGTCTTCCGGGATATTGAACTCCCCTGCTTTGGACCTGGCATAACTGAGTGCAGCCTGGGCCGATTCCTTCATTACATCACCCAGGTGACCTGTAAGGATGAGGCTTCCCTTTCCCTTGAGTATAGAGGTTTCTATATAAAGTATTTCGCCTCCTGCCTCAGTCCAGGCAAGTCCTGTGGCAACCCCGACCTCGCTCTTTTCCTGTTCCGCCTCAGGCAATATCTTGGGCACTCCAAGAAAGCGATGTATATTGGCAGCAGTGACTTTGGTAACGCTTTTTTGCCCTTCTGCAATCTTCCTTGCCACCTTGCGGCATACGCCTGCAATCTCAGTCCTGCTTCCCTTGTGTAGTGGGAAATGATCATCCTGAGCCCTTCGTCTGTAATGTCTATATTCTCCGCCTTCAGTCCGTTTTCCTCCACCTGTCTTGGAATGAGGTACTTCTTTGCTATCTTTACCTTCTCCTCCTCAGTATAGCCGGAAAGGGATATTACCTCCATCCTGTCCCTGAGGGCTGGAGGGATTGGGTCCAGCACATTTGCAGTGGTGATAAACATCACATTGGAAAGGTCAAAAGGGAGGTTAAGGTAGTGGTCGCTGAAGGCAACGTTCTGCTCAGGGTCCAGTACCTCCAGAAGGGCTGATGACGGGTCTCCCCTCCAGTCAGTCCCTACCTTGTCTATCTCGTCCAGCATGAATACCGGGTTGTTGGTTCCCGCCTGCTTTATACTCTGGATTATCCTTCCGGGCAGCGCCCCCACGTATGTCCTTCTGTGTCCCCTTATCTCCGCCTCGTCCCTCATACCGCCAAGTGATACTCTTATAAATTTCCTTCCCAGCGCCCTTGCAATAGATTTTCCCAAAGATGTCTTACCGACAC
>JAENJC010000166.1 GCA_016844545.1 Deltaproteobacteria bacterium
CTCCTATCTTTTTATTTTTATATTTCACTCAAAACCTCTTAATAGGACGCTGATTTTCATGATTAACGCAAATTCAATATTTATCATGTGAATCCGCGTAAATCCGCGTCCCAGTTTCTTATCGCATTAAGGTTTTATTCTTAATCTTTTATTCTCCATCTCCCCGACTATCTTTATCTCCGGCTCCAGAGCTATCCCCTTCTTCTCATATACCTTTTCCATTACATCATCTACCAGCGACAATATGTCCTTAGCAGTGGCATTTCCGTTGTTTACTATAAAGTTTGCATGAAGCTCCGACACCCTGGCGCCGCCAAACTGAAGCCCCTTTAGCCCCACCTCATCTATGATCCTCCCTGCTGATCCTGAAGCAGGGTTTTTGAATATGCACCCGGCATTTGGAAGGTCAAGCGGCTGTTTGGCCTTTCTTGCTTGCAGAAGAGCGCTGACCCTCTCCTTTATCGCCTCTTTGTCTCCTGCCCTCATCTTGAAGGCAGCGCCCAGGACAACAGTTCCTTTGGGCAGGCTCAGGTTCCTGTAAGAGAAAGAGATGGCCTCTTTTTTTATTTCAGTAATCTCGCCCCCTGCGTCCATTAAAGAAACAGACTCAACCACATCCTTTATCTCTCCCTCGGTCGTCCCCGCGTTCATGACAATGGCCCCTCCCACGCTTCCCGGTATCCCTGCCGCAAACTCAATGCCCGCAAGAGAGTTCTCCATTGCAAAATAGACAAGCTTTGGAAGAGGGACTCCTGCGCCGGAATATATGATGCCTCCTTCTCTGACCTCCAGGGTGTTAAAACCCTTAAGATCGATAACTGTTCCCCTTATCCCGCCGTCCAGTACAAGGAGGTTAGTCCCTCTTCCGAGGATAAAGAAGGGAAGACCCTTCTCCCTGATATATCTAATCAACCTCTGGAGTTCCGCTGTATTCGCTGGTGCAGCAAGTACGTCTGCCGGACCACCGACCCTGAGTGAGGTCTTTGTCCTCATAGGGACATCGAACTCAATATTTTCTACCAGGGCCTTTATCTCGTTTTTTATTGCGTCGTCCATATTTCTCACTAATTTGATCAACTCCCCTCTTATCCCCTCTTTAGTAAAGAGGGGAAGCCGCAAGGCAGGAGAGTTAGCCTTTTTCCTTTAACCTATCTAAAAGCTCATCCCCTGCCTTCCAGATATCTCCAGCGCCGAGGGTTATTACCATGTCACCTTCTCTAACTATCTTCAACAGCTCAGAGGCGATCCTTTCTTTCTCAGGAAAGAAGTGGACATCCCTGTGACCGTGTTCCTTTATCCCATCATAAAGCTTTTCCGCCTTAACCCCTTCGATAGGATCCTCCCCTGCCGCATATATATCGGTCAGAATAACGGTATCTGCCTGGTAAAAGGCCTTCAGAAAATCGTTAAAAAGGTCCCTCGTTCTCGTATACCTGTGGGGCTGGAACACCGCTATTACCCGCTTGTCCCAAGCATTCCTGGCGGCAGAAAGGGTCGCCTTTATCTCCTCCGGATGATGGCCGTAATCGTCCACAACGGTCACTCCGGCCGCCTCTCCCTTTATCTGGAACCTCCTATGGACTCCGGAGAAAGAGGCAAGACCTTCCTTTATCGTCGAAAACTCCATGTCGAGTTCCGAAGCCACTGTTATTGCAGCCAGGGAGTTGTAGACATTATGAAGCCCAGGCATTCTGAGGGTAATCTTTCCCAGCTTCTTCCCCTTATGAACAGCAGTATAATGTGTCTTAAGGCCGTCGTATTCTATATCCCTTGCCTGAAAATCAGCCTGCGCCGTGAGACCGTAGGTTGCATACCTCTTTTTCATTTTCGGGATCAGTGCCTGGACATTCAGGTGGTCAAGGCACAGGACAGAGAGGCCGTAAAAGGGTATCTTGTTTGCAAACTGGAGAAAGGCCTCCATAAGGCTGTCCATGGTTCCGTAATGGTCGAGGTGCTCCGCGTCTATATTAGTAATCACTGATATGGTAGGTGAAAGCTTTAAAAAACTGCCGTCGCTCTCATCCGCCTCAGCCACCATGAACTCCCCCTGTCCGAGCTTCGCATTGGTTCCAAGGGAGTTGAGCTTCCCGCCAACGACCATAGTCGGGTCCATCCCCCCGTTTGCAAGGACCGTTGCTATCATTGATGTAGTGGTGGTCTTCCCGTGGCTTCCGGCAACGGCTATGCCGTATTTCAGCCTCATCAGCTCTGCCAGCATCTCCGCTCTGGGGATGACCGGAATGAGCCTCTGATGCGCAGCCTCAACCTCAGGGTTATCATGTTTAACTGCTGAAGATATTACCACCACATCTGCAGAATCAAGGTTCTTTGCAGTATGGCCATAGTGAATTACCGCCCCAAGTGATGAAAGCCTCTTTGTGGTATCCGACTCCTTCATATCAGAGCCCGTCACCTTGTACCCAAGGTTTATTAACACCTCGGCAATCCCGCTCATCCCTATCCCGCCGATGCCTACGAAATGGATCTTTCTAATCTTCTTATACAATTTTTACTCCTGTAAGGGCGGGGTCACCCCGCCCCTACTTTTGATTAAATCATAAACTCCGTCAACAACAACCTTTGCCGCATCCAGCCTCGCCAACTTCCTTGCGCGATCCCCCATCTTCTTTAACACCTCTATGTCGCCCATAAGCCTCTCTACCTCTGTAGCCAGCCTCTCTCCTGTCAGCTCCTTCTCCAGCAACATCATCGCCCCGCCTGCCTTTACAAGGGACTCCGCATTTACCCTCTGGTGATCGTCTGCTGCAAATGGGTATGGTATCAAAATGGCCGGTTTCCCCGCCGCTGCAAGCTCTGCAACTGTTGTGGCTCCTGCCCTGCATATGATCAGGTCCGCATCACTGTAAACAGAGGCCATGTCGTATATAAAGGGCCTCACATCAGCCTGCCAGTCTGCCTTGATGTACCCTTCCTTTACCTCCTTGTAATCCTTCTCCCCTGTTTGATGGATTATTTTCCATCTGTCCGGATCGCTTATCTGCCCTATCATCTCCAACGTGGCCATGTTTATCCTGTGCGCCCCGGCGCTACCGCCGAATATCAGAATTGTTGGCTTTTTTCCTTCTGACCCTTTATGCCCTTTAGGGTACTGATCCTTTATGCCCTTTAGGGTACTGACCACTGACTCCTTAAGTCCTTCGACTATCTCCTTCCTTAAAGGGTTCCCGCTTACTACTACCTTACCCTCAGGAAAGAAAGAGGCGGAATCAGGAAACGTAACGAATACCCTGTCAACAACCTTCCCCAGCATCCTGTTTGTAAGGCCGGGAAGAGCATTCTGTTCGTGGACGGCTGTCCTTATTCCTGAAAACCTCGCAGCCAGAAGCAGGGGGGCCGATGCATAACCCCCGACACCTATCACAATCTCCGGCTTAAAAGCCTTTATAATCTTTATCGATTCAAAGAACCCTGGGACAAGTTTTAAGACTGCCCTAATCCTCGCGAAAAACCCTTTTCCCTTTATCCCCTCTGCTGAGATAAATCTCAGAGACCATCCGAGCTTTGGCAGTACCCTGGCCTCTATCCCTTTCTCAGTCCCCACAAACAGGACTTCATTTACCGTATCCCGTCCCTTAAACTCCTCCGCAATGGCAATACCCGGGAACAGGTGTCCGCCTGTACCACCCCCGGCAATGATTAATCCCATCTCCCACCCTTTTCATGGGACGAGATATTAAGCAGTATCCCGACCCCTATCAGTGTCGCCACTATAGACGAGCCACCATAACTGATAAATGGCAG
>JAENJC010000167.1 GCA_016844545.1 Deltaproteobacteria bacterium
GCTTATGACCTCTCCGAAGATATTTGTGAGCTTTACCGGCGGAAATGCAACAGGGAGACCGAAGGTCTCATCGTACTCTGTCATGCAGACAAAACCGGATAATGCAGGGACCTTCTTCCTCTCGAACCCGTCAAAGTCTTTGAAAGTAAGCGTCCTCGTTATCTCTCTTGTCCTGTCTGTTCTGAAGTTAAAGAAGATGACCGCATCTTTATCACTCAAAACGCCGACAGGCACCCCATTTCTCTTTATGACAGTGGGCTTTACGAACTCATCCCCTTCTCCCCTGGCATAAGAGTTTTCAACTGCCTGAGAGGCGGAATCCGCTTCCAACCCCTCACCAAGTACAATGGCGTCATAGGCCAGCTTCACCCTCTCCCACCTCTTGTCCCTGTCCATGGCGTAATACCGGCCTGTAACAGTCGCTATCTCTCCAAGACCGACCTTTTTAATATGCTCTTCAGTCGCCTTTATGTAGGTGAGGGCGCTTCTGGGCGGAGTATCCCTTCCGTCCAGAAGGGCGTGGATAAAGAGCCTTTCTATACCGTTCTTTTTTGCCAACTCTATAAGGGCAAAGAGGTGTTCTAAATGGCTGTGGACTCCTCCGTCTGAAAGGAGCCCCATAAGATGGAGGGATGAACGGTTGGAGTTGACTGCTGACATTGCATCTAAAAGAACTGGGTTATTAAAGAACTCCCCCTCTTCTATAGCCTTGCTTATCCTTGTGAAATCCTGATAAACGACCCTTCCTGCTCCTATGTTCAGGTGTCCTACCTCGGAGTTTCCCATCTGCCCCTTGGGTAGGCCTACAGAAAGGCCTGATGCATTCAGTGTAGTAGATGGATATATCTTTGAGAGGTTGTCTATAACAGGCGTATTTGCAAAAATTATGGCGTTGCCTTCAGCCTTTGGGTTGATCCCCCAGCCGTCCATAATGATAAGGCAGAGGGGGCCTTTCATGACCTGCCCATTCCCATGACCATCTCTCTGCCTTTTTCCAGTTCATCTATCGTCCGCTGAAAAGGGAGAGAAAAGGTATCGCACATCCCGCAGCTCGGGCAGCACCCAGACCATTTAGTGAATTCCCTGCCGCAGTTGGAACAGACGAAAGGGATCAGCATCTTCCTCTTATAATAAAGGGCCTTCTGGAACTCTCCCACCGACTTTTCATAACGACCCCTTCTCCGGTATACTTCTGCAAGAAGGTAGTGAACCTCCGGGAAATCGGCCCCTGTCGCCTCTACCCTCAAAAGCTGCTCCAGCGCCTCTTCCACCATCTCCAGCCTGAGATACAGCTTCCCGAAGAAAAACCTGACTGTCAAGTCATCCGGTCTCTCTGCAAGGATATTACGGTACCCCTCCAGTATTCTGTCGGGCTGCTCTTCCTTTATCAGCATCTCCTCAAGCCTGTGAAGGAACACGATATCCCCGAAAGAGGCAAAGGCCTTTTCCCAAGTATCTGCTGCCTCCTCCAGCTTCCCCTTTTTATAATAGGCATCTCCAAGCCCTATATAGGAAGGGACGAAGTTCTTGTCCTGCTTAATCATCTCCTTAAAGGCCTTCTCTGCCTTCTCTATAGCGCCCTCTTCCAACAGATAATTCCCAAACTCATATTTAAAACCAAGAAGTATCTTTACCTCCTGATCGTTTTTCTTCCTGTTGCTTGTCGTATACCGGATTATCTCCTTCTGTGTCTCGCAGGCATCCTCCCACCTTTTCACATTTCTATAAATATCCCGGAGATCCCTCAACGCCTCAAGATTGGATGGGTTTATGTCTACAATATTCTCAAGGGTGCTTATGGCATCGTCCATCCTCTGCGCCTTTTTATAGTCAGTAGCCAGGTGGGTAAGGAGCACAGTGTGGTTAGGTTCCAGCAATCTCGCCTTGCTCAACACCTTTATGGCTTCGCCATAATTCTCTTCCTTGAAGTAAACCCCTGCCAGCTGGATATATGCATCAATATTCGTGGGGTCCTTTTCTATATACCTGGTTAAAAAATCTTTGGCCTTATCCCTGTCCCCTTTTCTTAATGCTTCAATCCCCTGCTTGTAAAGCTCCTGGACAACCCCCCTCTTCTTCTCCCTCCTCCTTAACCTCCACTTTTCCAGGGCCCTCTGAAGGTCATAAGCCATGTAACTGACAAACACAACAAATCCGCCTAAAAAGAAAGATATAAAGGCAAGCTGGACTGCTGGAATTGTGTATTGGTTTTCCTTGGAGAGGAAGAACGCTACCTGGGCGCTGTTGTGATAGGACAGGTAACCAAAGGCAAGTACCACTAAAATGAATATCAGAAATATAAATCTCAGCAGCATACTATCTCTTCCCTTCCGCGCCGTTCTGGCATTTTATGCATAAAGGGGCCTCCGGCTTAACGCCTAACCTTTTCTCCCCAACCGGTTCTCCGCAACTCTGGCATGTCCCGAATGTTCCGTTTTTTATCCTGAAAAGGGCTTCGTCTATATCCACGACTTGCTTCTTTTCTGCCTCACTCAATGAAACAAGGACCATCCTGTTGTAAGCTATGGAACCTTCGTCGGCAAGATCAGTAACCCCATCTCTTCCAAACTCCTGGGCTGCCTCAAGATTGTGCTTTGAGGCGCCCAATATCTCCTCCCTCTGTTTATGGAGGAGCTGCCTGAATCTCTCGACTTCCTTTATGTCCATGATTATCTCCTTCATTTATGGTACGGCTCCCCTTTTATTATAGTGAATGCCCTGTATATCTGCTCAAGGAGGATCACTCTTACCATCTGGTGCGTAAATGTCATGGGAGAGAGGGACAGGATCAAATCTGCCCGTTCCCTTACCTTTTCCCCTAATCCCAGGCTTCCCCCGACCACAAAAGATATCTCCTTTGCGCCGCTGTCCATAGCCTTTTGTATAAACCCTGCCAGACCTTCAGATGAGAGCCCTTTCCCCTTTTCATCCAGGGCTACAAGAAGTGAATCAGGAGAAACCCTTTTAATTATCCTTTCAGCCTCTTTTCCCTTTATCTTGCCCTGATCAGCCTTGGCAGTTACTGCCTCATCTTCAACTTCTACAAGTTCGATCTGGGAATATCTGGATATCCTGTCTCTGTAAGTCTCTATCCCTTCCTTGAGATACCTATCCTGGAGCTTGCCGACAAAGATCGTCTTTATCTTCATGCAGCCTTGTTAGCTCCAGCCTTTACAGTCTTTCTACGACGAACCTTCTTGGCATCGTGCCAGAGCCTTTCCAGATCGTACAGCTCCCTGATAGGCCCATAGAATACATGGATTATCACATCGTCGTAATCCATCAATATCCATTTCCCCTCGTTGTATCCCTCAATCCCCACAGGCAGGATCTTGTGCTCCTTCATCTTATCCTGGATACTGTCTGCAATGGCCTGCACCTGTCTGTCTGAAGCGCCGCTGGCAATTATAAAATACTGGGTGAAGTCGGTGACTTCGGCCACATCCAGGATGACAAGATTTTCCGCATGTTTCTCCTCTGCCGCCTCAGCGCAGAGCCTGTACTTCTTTTTTGCGTCCAAAAAACCTCCAGTGCCTGTTTTAACCACAGAGAGCACAGAGATTTTTTAACACTGATTTACACTGATTTTTTATGATTTTCACTGTGGAAATCATAGTTAATCTGTGCCCATCTGTGTCTAATTTTTCTTTGTGTCTCCGTGGGTCCTTCAAGCTTTTAGTTTGCTAAACCTTAATATAAGTTATCATAACAGAAGTCACTTCTCACTTCAAGGGGAAGTGACTCCCCAAGCGACTTCTTTTCATAACCAGGTCTTGTCACTATTATGAAATTACAGAGGGAAAGGAATCTCCTGTACTCCTTCCAGCTGTCTATCTCGAAAAAGGCGTCAACGCCGAGGATGAAATATATTTCAGCTTCCGGCAGTCTTTTCGTAACCTCATCAACAGTGTCCACCGAGTAAGAAAACCCGCCCCTTTTCACCTCCATATCAGAAAAGTCAAAGTAAGGGTTCCCCTCAATGGCAATCCTTGTCATCTCTATCCGTTCATAAGGCGTCTCCATATCCTCCTTCCTCTTGTGGGGTGGAAAAGCGGATGGAACGAACAGAACCTTGTCAAGAGAAAAGGCCTCCCGCACCTCCTCCGCTGTGCGCAGGTGGCCGAAGTGTATAGGGTTCAGTGTACCTCCAAATATTCCGATCTTCATTTAACTACCTTTGCCGCTAAAGGCCCGGAAAATAAACCTGCCTGAGCATTTTGACATAACAGGATCTATGTCACAAGATAAACTGAAAGCAGCTATCCTTAGTTTCTAACGAATACGGCACTCTGCTCAAATCTTTCTGACAATGTTTCATTTATGAGAAACTCAGCTAAATCCTCTCGCGTAATTGATGATAGCAAGCCAAGCTTCACATCATTACCAGCAACCACTTTTCCCGTTGCCTGCTTATCAACAAGCCTGGGAGGTTTTACAATTGTCCAGGATAGCCCACTATTCACAACCTGCTTTTCTTGCCCAATACGATCAAGCGCAATCAATGGAAGACGCTTATTAAATATTGAAATCATCATTTTGAAAAAGAATGTTCTATTTCCTGGATAATCTCCAATCATCCCGCCGGTCTGGCAGATCAGACGTTCAACCTTATTCTTTTTCATTGAAGCGATAATAGTTTTCGTCGCCTCCTCGCAAAAGATATCGGTATAAGGCGGCCGCGCACCAAATACACAAAATACAGCATCAGCATTCTTCAAGGACTCATCTATATCTTCAGAATTCGACAGTGATCCCTTCACTATTTCAGCTCCATCTACGCTATTTCCCAGTGAATCTGGATTCCTGACAAGTGTCCTGACTCGAAGCCCTTTTGCCCAAGCATGACGGATCAAGACTTTCCCTGTGGCACCGCTGCCACCGAAAACAGTAATCTGCTTAATTCCAGAATGAGGTTGTGATTTCACTTTGGATCCTCAGGGTGTGTAACGCCCAAGGTCAGCCGCCGTTTTACCGGAGTGCCTTGTTATGCCGGATGCCTACTCTGCCCACTGTGGATTCCAGACAACCTCCCAAAGATGGCCGTCTGGGTCTTGAAAGTAGCCGGAATATCCGCCCCAGAATGTGTCGTGTGCTGGCTTGACGATAACCGCGCCCGCAGTTTGGGCTTGTGCCATCACGGCATCTACCTCTGGCTTTGAAGAAACATTGTGCCCAAGCGTCATTTCGGTTGCACTGGTTGGATATAGTGTTAGCCCTGTGTCATGTGCGATGCTTTTTCGGGGCCACAGTGCAAGGCGTAAGCCCGCTTGGAGTTGAATAAAGACAACCGCGCCATACTCGAACTCTTTGCCGATAATGCCCTCAGTAGTAAAACCAAGCCCGTCGCGGTAGAAGCGCAGGGACTTTTCGAGGTCGTTAACGCCGACAGTGATAACAGTAATTCTTGGCTTCATGCGCGAGTTTCTCCTTCAGGCATAACAGTGTTTTTTCTACGTATCCGTAGAATTTACCTATTAAGCCCTTATCTGCCCTTCCCCAAATACAATAAACTTCGTTGTCGTAAGGTCCTCCAGCCCCATAGGGCCGAAGGAATGTATCTTTGTGGTGCTTATACCTATTTCAGCGCCAAGGCCAAGCTGTCCTCCGTCATTGAACCTGGTGGATGCATTAACCAATACAACCGATGAATCCACCTCTCTCAGGAACCTCCTGGAATTGTGGTAATCAGAGGTGATAATAGACTCTGTATGCAGGGAGCCGTATCTCGCTATGTGGGCCATTGCGTCATCTATATCCTTCACAACCTTTACAGAAAGGATCAGGTCCAGATACTCCATTGACCAGTCCTCTTCAGTGGCAGGTTTAGCCTGAGGTATAAGCTTCATGGTCTTTTCGCAACTCCTTATCTCAACCCCTTCATCCGCCAACCTCTTCCCCATTGTCGGAAGGAATCTCTCTGCAACCTTTTCATGAACCAGGAGGGTCTCAAGCGCATTGCAGACACCGGGTCTCTGGCACTTGGAGTTTATGATTATCTCCTCTGCCATCTTTAAATCTGCCGATTCATCAACGAATACATGACAGACCCCTTTATAGTGCTTTATCACGGGAATCCTCGAATTCTCTGAGACAAACCGGATGAGCCCCTCTCCACCGCGCGGGATGATGAGGTCTATGTACTCCTCCAGTTTAAGCATCTCGTTTATTGCCTCCCTCTCGACAGTAGGGAGTACTGCTACTGCATCAACAGGCACCCTTGACCCCTCCAGGGCCTTGTGGATAACCTTCAGGATGGCTATGCTGGAATGAAACGCCTCGGAACCTCCACGCAAAATAACGGCATTCCCTGACTTTATGCAAAGCCCGGAAGCATCAGCGGTCACATTTGGCCTTGCCTCGTATATAAACCCTATGACGCCAAGGGGAATGCGCATCTTCCCGACCTGGAGCCCGTTGGGCCTGAGCCACATCTTCGTCACCTCTCCGACAGGATCAGGCAGGGCTGCCACCTCCCTCAGGCCGTCAGCCATCCCTTTAATCACCTTGTCGGAAAGAGTAAGCCTGTCCATCATGGCAGAGGAAAGCCTCTTTTCTCTCCCGTATGCCAGGTCCTTCTCGTTCTCTTTCTTTAAAAAATCAGCCTCTTTCTCAAGCCCATCAGCCATCTTCAGAAGGGCCTTGTTCTTTACCTCAGAAGAAAGCCCGGCCAGCCTCCTCGAGGCCTCCCTGGCTGCCCTCGCAATCTTTATTACATCATCTTTTATCGACATAAAACCTCCAATCGCCTTTTCCCAGGCTCATTGCTCTCCCTGGTCAAAGGCTTCTACGCTCCTTAAATATATATCATTTCAGCAAGAGATTACCATTTTCACCTTCTTATCTCAAGAAAAACCGCTTACCCCCACAGCTGCCATCCGGCCTGAATCCTTTTACCCCTTTTTTGTTGCGTCCCCATCTTAAGGCAAAAGAAGGGACGCAGGGGAGTTATGAAAGGGTCAGGTGGGCGTTAAGAGCGGCAAAGAAAGTGGCTTTAGCTTTAATTGGTATGGATGTCCCCGTTGTTTTTCCGGTCACTTGACATCGCTCTTTTTTGTGCTACATTTTAGACATCAAGTTTTCAGACTTTTGCAAAACAAAAATAATAAAGGAGGTATAGCTATGAAAGTAAAATTTCTATCATTGTTCCTTGTAATAATCATGTCGTCAGGAGTGTGGTATGGATGCCCAACTAAAAGTAGCGACAGCA
>JAENJC010000168.1 GCA_016844545.1 Deltaproteobacteria bacterium
TATGGAAATCTTATTTCTTCTACGCCTGTTGAGAATGGCCCATTGGATAGTGTCATTGATTTGCGCTTTATCGTCTCCGAAAGCCAGATAATTGTCGAAACCTTTGCTGGTAATAAGGGCTGAGTCTCCTATCTCCAACCGGTCATTTACTACAAAGATGATAATTCGTTCATCCCCTTTGGAGCGCAACGTATGACAAAGTGAAAACTGTTCTTCCTGCGAGCTGTTCGCATCAGGAAAAATAAAAATTACATCGAGCGCTTTTCTATTCAAAAGGGCTTCAGCCTCTCCATATGTAAATAGAAAAAGAGTACACTCTGGATTAAGGGCGTCAGCAATGAATTTCTGGCATGCCGCTTCCGGCTCTCCAGGATGGACAAGAGCCGCAGTCTTGATATCATTCACAGCTTCAATCTTTCTGAATAGGAACATTAAGTTAGTCCTTAATTTAGTATTCGAGTTACTAAGAACAGAGGTGCTGACTAAATATAAGCAGAGGAGTCAGGCCACAGTCATCCTTTTCCGTTCCATTGTCTTTACATACCCGTCAATAATCTTTTTCCCTTCCCAGGTAATAGTTATGAACTGTATGCCAATTCCAGGGACTATTCTTGTTGATGGACTGTCGGAGTCTTTGGGAATGATCCTTATAACCTCTACAACGGCTTCAACACGATTTGCAGTATTCGGGATTGTAAAAGACAGGTTGATTATCGAGCCGGTCGGCAGCGGTTCGGCCGTCTCGATGAACCCACCGGTACTGCTTACGTTTTGCATGCGGCCGGAATATTCCTTACCGTTATGGAAGTAGGTGACCTCAGCTTCGATAGAGACCCTTATATGATTTCTGATCGGGATATCTATGAATTTTTTGACCGTCTTCAATAAAGTGTCTTCGTCAACAAACGGTCTTGTTAAATAAACGTCACAACCGGCCAGTAAGCACCTCTTCCTTTCCCCTTCCCCTTTTGCCGAGGTGTACATAATGATAGGGATATCCTTAAAAGAAGGGTCTTCTTTTATAATCCGGCAGCATTCATCGCCATTCATTTCAGGCATATAAAGATCCATGAGTACAATGTCTGGACGTTCATCGCTTATCTTTTTCAGGGCATCCTTACCATCTATGGCAGTAATGACGGCGCATCTTGTCCTGCTGAATAGAGATTTTGTCTGGGCCAGACCGGTTGCCGAATCGTCAACAATAAGTATCTTTTTTACCTGCATTGCCCACCATTTTGCATGTACCGGATTTATTATTAAGTAACTCTCAGAGGGAAAACAATATCATATCGCGCCAAAATGTCCGACTGGATATCAATCATGGGAGGTTATCGAGAAATCTGCTATGCACGAAAAATGGGATGTTATTCGACATGACAAGTATAATAAAATCATGTAGGTATGTCAATTTGATTTTATTCATTTACTTGACACTAACTGAAAATTCCTGATAAAGTCGAGAAAACTATATAATCACCGGTTCTCCCGGCTCTTGGCGCCGTGAGAACGTGGAGCTAAGCCGGAGCACCCCCCGTCGCTACGCTCCGGGAGAACCAGGGGCACGAAACCAATGACCTTATGGGTCATGGCTCAGCCCCGCATTAGCCGATAAAATATTTTAAAAGAGAATACTGATACGCAGATTTTAAATTGTGCAGAAATAACTGTGTTAGAACTCAAGAAGATCATATGGAAGCATTAAGAAACCTTATTACGTTGCCATTCCAAGTAAGGACAATAGATTTCGGTAATAAGCAATGGCACCTCGGAATCCCAAACAAAGCGGGATGGTATTTCATTGTAACAAATGCTCCCGTAAATGTGCTTGAAGCTATCGATTCGCCTCTATCTGAGTACACCAACTCTAAACCGTGCTAGAGAACATACTTTTGCTCATAAGGGTACAGCAGGATTGGCTCTCGCTAATTACCCAGCGCTCGCGGCCTATGACTGGCAGTTTCACTATATTGAAAACACGCTCGCCAGCGTGTCAGCGGCGCATCGAGATATAATATTGAAATTGGGAGAGCAAATCTGGCGTGCAAACAATGGATGGCCGATCTTGTGCTCGGATTGAATTCTAACAACTCATTCAACTGGATCCGCTAAAGCGGGCCGGTTAATTCATACGTTCTCCATGCCTCGCCACCTGGAACTGGATGTTATCCAGTCAATAGTCTTAACATATAACGCCGCGCTAATTGTTGCCATCATCGCTCTTTTGTCAATAGTGTTTTAGAGTTGTGTCAATCCCCTTTTAGAGCCCGTATCGCGCTGTCCATCTCTGCATGGCTTCCGATTATGGCCAGGATGTCTCCCTCTTCTATGGCCAAGTCGGCGGGAGGGTTTGCACGTGTTGTTGCCTTTCTTACTATTGCGAGGACCATCACCCCACTCTTCTTTCTCAGGTCTATTTCAGCAAGGGTCTTACCGATAAGGTGAGACCCTGTGTTGACAAAGAAGGTCTCTATGACGCTTTCGGAAAGGATTGAGGTTATCTCCATCAACTTTTCCCTGGACAGGGAAGGGGTCCTGAACATGGCGTAACCTTCATTGCGGATGATGTCTATCTGGTTCTGGATAATGTTTCCGGGGACGCGATACTCCTTCAGTACCCTGGAGAATATCTCTATAGATGTCTCAAACTCCTCAGGGATCACCTGGTTTGCCCCCAGCTTGTAGAGTTCCTCCACCTCGGAAATATAATGAGTCCTTACAAGGATGTATAGCCTGTCGTTGGCCTCTCTTGCTATCTTGACCATCCTCCTTGTGATGGCAGGGTCGGAAATGGCTATAACCATCATGCGGGCATTTTCTATATAAAGATTTTTGAGTATCTCTATATGGCTGGCATCACCGAAGAGTGCCTTGTGACCGTCCTTCCTGGCCAGTTTTATCCTCGTCCAGTTCATATCAAGGATGATGTATTTTATCCCTATCTCTTTTAAGACCTTCGCCAAGTTCTGGCCGTTTAGGCCGTAACCCACTATGATGACATGGTCGGATGTGGCGGCAATCTTTTCTTCAGCTGATGGAACAGCCCTTACTCCCAGGAGGTGAGCTGCCTTGTAAGCAGCAGCATGAGATATCTGTATCAGAAAAGGGGTTGCAGACATTGTAAGTATCGATGTGGCCAAAAGGGTCTGATAGAGGTCGTGCGCCAGGAGTCCATAATCCTCCCCCAACTTCATAAGGACGAATGAGAACTCCCCGATCTGGGCAATGCTCAAACCTACAATGATAGAGAGGCGCATGGGGGTTTTAAGCATCTGTCCGATTCCGACCACTACCAGCACCTTCAAAATGATTACGCTGCTTGCCAGGAAGAAGAGATGAGGAAGGTTTTCTGTAAAGTATCCGAGATCAAGGAGCATGCCTATGGATATGAAGAAGAGACTCAGGAAGGTGTCTCTGAAGGACAAGACCTCTGCCACAATCTGGTGGCTGTATTCAGATTCGGATATGACGAGCCCTGCGATAAATGCGCCCAGGGCGAGGGAGAGGCCGGCATAAGATGTAATCCACGCAGTACCGAAGCAAAGAAGAAGGACTGTAAGGGTGAAGACCTCCCTGTTTCTGAGCTTTACCACCTGATAAAGGATACGGGGGACAAGGATGTAAGAGGCTGCAAGGATCACGCCTACGGCTGCTGCTGCGAACAGGAGAGGGTTTGCTATAGACAGAAAAGATACCTCTTTTGCGCTGGCTATGGCCTGCAAGATGATTATCATCGGGACCACACAGATGTCCTGAAAAAGAAGGATGCTCATTGACAGGCTACCCTGAGGAGTATCCAACTCTCCTCTGTCTGCGAGCAGTTTAAGGACAATGGCTGTGGAGCTGAGAGCTGTAACAAAGGATATGAACAGGGACTGGGTTCCAGGGTAGCCGACTATATAGGCGCCGGCAAGGGCCAAGGCAGAGGTTATGGCTACCTGGAGCCCTCCGCCCAGGAGCGCTTCCTTCCTGAGCCTGAACATCTTTGTCATGGAGAATTCAAGGCCTACAACAAAGAGAAGCAGTATCACCCCGATCTGAGCCAGCGTGTCCACGGCGCTCAGGTTCGTTACGAGTCCTGTGCCATACGGGCCTATTATTATCCCTGTAATAATGAACCCGATGATAGCCGGCAGTCCGAGCCTGTGAAAGATTATGGTTACAGGCACGGATACAGCCATAAGTATTACAAGGTCTTTTAATAAGGGGATATTTTCCATCTAAGTTCCGAGGGGTATCTTTTCAGATTGATTAATTTCTTTAACTATATCAATCAGGATGAGGAGCAGGGCAAATACAAAAGGGCCCACGAACAGGCCGATCGGTCCGAACACGATAATCCCTCCCAAGAAACTGAAGAATATTGCGAGAGGATGGAGCATGGCCTTCCCGCTCACCAGCCAGGACCAGATAACATTGTCTACAAGGCTTATTACAAAGCTTCCCCAGAGAAACAGGATAACTGCGCTTATGTAACTACCCTGGATCATGAGGATAACCGATGCAGGGAACCAGATAAAGGATGCGCCGAGCATTGGTAATATGGCCAGTAAACCCATTACTACTCCCCATATGACGGGGGAATCTATCCCAAGGACCCAGAAGGCGGATCCGCCCAGAAGGCCTTGAACCGTGGCTGCAACAAGAGTCCCATAGATAGTGGCAAAGATAATATCCTTGAGCCTTGAAAATATCCTTTCCGTTTGATGTTCTGAAAGCGGTATCAGGCTTCTTACCTCTGCGGCAATCATATTGCTGTCTTTGAGGAGGTAATACATGGTAAAGAGCATGAGAAAGAGATTTAAAATGAAAAGGGACAGATTCTTGATGCTGCCGGTCAGCATACTGATGCCATAGGAGCTGTTTTCCTTTATGGCGTTCAGAAAAAAATCTGTTGTGTTTATATGGAATGCCGTTGTAAATCTTTGATAGAGATTTTGCAGTGTTTTGTCGTCAAGGAAGGGCAAAAGCTCTTTATAACTGCCTGACTGTATAGCTGCGTCAATCCGTTCGTAGAGAGATATTGCCTCATTTACAATTGATCCCGTCAGAAATATGAGAGGGATGATGATTATTATTGTGACCAGTAGGCAGACCCCTAAGGATGCTATACCCTTGTTCCCTCTTGTATATTTCAGTAGTTTAATATAAACGGGATAGAAGACTATAGAAAAGATTACCCCCAGGAGGATAGGGCTCAAGAACGGTTTTAATATCAGATAGTTCAGATACAGGGTAACTACTATGGCTAAGGATACGAATAGGTTGTTGAATTTTTTATTTTCCATACATGGAGAATACCGACTGATACAAGATTTGTCAAACGATTAGAGACAGGCAATATGCAATAACATGGGTGGAATATATAACCTATGTAATTGCTCTGGTAGTTAGGCTGAAGACTGAAGGTGGAAGCAAGCGCATTGTTTCACAAGGGTCGAAAAGGCATGTAAGGCCTTCCTGGTTCGGAGCCGTAGATGAGACTCATGTAATGGGCCTTTCCGGCATAGATTAACAAGAGCTTTTTAGCTACTTCCCACAGGATGGCGAAGGAGGCCCCACCTATAAGTGCTACAGATATCGGGACCGTTCTTTGCGGGAGTAATTTGTACGCTGCGGCAACAGTCAGAGCAGCCATCACTGTAGGGATGTATTTTATCAGGAGACCGTCAATAAAAGGCCCCATAGCCTGTAAAACAGGAGTTGGAAGGAGGTGGTAGAGATACAGTCCAAGCAGGAAGGAAGCTGCAAAAAAAGTGACGCTTAAGAGGAATATTCCCCATGCAATGACATGAGAAAAGACAAACCATCTTTTTTGATGTACGCCAAATATCTCCCTTATGACCTTCTCTCCCTCAGCCAGCACCATATGGGCGCTCCAGGCGAGAGTAAAAAAACCTATACCGCCAAACAGCCCTCTGTTTTTAACAATATCGTAAATGCTTTGTTCCATCCTTCCAGTCATAAAAGGAAAGAGTCTGTTTGCCCATTGTACCGCTTGTTCCGTGACGACTATGTTTCTGCCTGCCATCTCTCCAACGGCTGCTATGGCAATGAATATGAGGGGGATAAAGGATAGGAGTGTATAGAATGAAAGGGAGGCTGCATAGGTAAAGATGTCGTGCTTGTACAGCCTGTTTCCCATATCCCTGATAAACTTGATAATCATAGACCCGTTTCCCTTTTTTCCATTTCTAAGTCAACCCCTCCAACTCTTTAAGCTGATCCCTTGTCCCAAATACCACGAGCCTGTCCCCTGCCTCGATGATAATGTCGGGGGAAGGGGTGGCAATCATCTTTTTTTCACCCTTTTTCTTTATCGCCAGGATGTTTGCACCGGTCATGCACCTTGTCCTTGCGTCAGCCATCGGAGCACTAACAAAGGGGGAATTCTTGTGGACCAGCACCTCTTCCATTATCAGCTCAATCTCGGTGCTGTGCATGACAACGTCCAGGAACTCAACCACTGTGGGACGCAGAAGGAGACTGGCAAGCCGGCGTCCGCCTATGCTGTAAGGAGATAGGACTCTATCCGCTCCGGCCTTGTAGAGCTTGTGCTCCGAACCTTCGGTATTGGCCCTTGCCACGACAAAGATATTGTCTCTGAGGTTCTTTGCGCTAAGGGTTACATAGACGTTATCAGCATCAGAATCTGTGGCTGTTACAAGCCCCTTGATCCTTTCAATGCCGGCTTTCTTCAAGACCTCGTCATTTGAGGCATCACCCTGGATGTAAAGATACCCTTCCGATATACAGCGCTCAATGGAAACAGGGTCGTTGTCGATAATAACACAAGGAACTCCTTCCCTTTTAAGTTCAGCGGCAACCTGTTGCCCAACCCTGCCGAAGCCGCAGATGATATAGTGATTATTCAATGAATCTATTTCCTTTTTCATCCTTCTCCTCCCTAAGGCGCCGACAAGGTGTCCGGCAACAACATACTCCGCCAGGCTTGTAATTATGTAAAGAAAAGACCCCACTCCCAGGACTATGAGGGTAATGACAAAGACCATCCCTGACGAGGAAAGAGGATGAACCTCCCTGTAGCCTACAGTGGACATGGTAATAACTGTCATATAGAGGGCATCAAGGAAAGACCACCCTTCCACCAACATGAGGCCTGACACCCCGAAGGTTATAATTGAGATAAGGAGCAGGACTATCTTTATTATCTGTTTTTCCCAATCCATATGCTTATAAGTCTTTCTGAAATTGAATTTAGTATAGATATAAAATCACATATGGAAGAGGAGATGTCAAGGCAGGAAGGTCGTTTTCAGAAAATCACCTTGACAGGTTTAAATTCTTAAATGACATTACCATTTTTTCGCTTGACATAGGTGAATAAATAATAAATAATCTATGCCACAACTAAATAAGTCTTGTTCTTATCAAGAGTGGTGGAGGGAATGGCCCTGTGAAACCACAGCAACCGGCATCTATGACGATGCGTCAGGTGCTAACTCCAGCGAGGCAAATCGCCTTGAAAGATAAGGAGCGGTAAATTAAACCTCTTCTTATTCTATAAAAGAAGGGGTTTTTTTATTTTTGGAGGTCTTTATGAAGATTAAAGTGAATGGAAACGATGAAGAGATAACCGGGATAGAGTCGATTACAGTGATAGACCTTCTGACCAAGAGGGAGATTAATCCTGAGATGGTCTCTGTTGAGATAAATGACAGTATCTTGAAGAAGGATGAGTTTACCACTACCCTCCTGATGGAAGGGGACAGGGTGGAGTTCCTTTATTTTATGGGTGGCGGATGCCGAGGATTGTAAACAAGATAACTGAGCTTATCGGCGATACGCCGATGGTGAGGCTTAGCTATATTGTTGAAGAAGGCTGGGCTGATGTATATGCCAAGCTCGAATCGTTTAATCCAGGAGGGAGTGTTAAGGACAGGATAGCCCTTTCCATGATAGAGGCTGCTGAGAGGGAAGGGTCTCTAAAGCCGGACGGAGTGATAGTAGAACCGACCAGCGGGAATACAGGGATAGGTCTGGCCCTGGTGAGCGCTGTAAAGAAATACAGGCTGATACTTACCATGCCTGAGAGCATGTCTGTGGAAAGAAGAGCAATTTTATCTGCATACGGCGCGGAACTTGTCCTTACCCCAGCCCAGGAAGGGATGGATGGGGCTATACGAAAAGCAGAAGAATTGAAGGACCAGAATCCTGAATACTTCATGCCCCAGCAGTTCAATAATCCTGCAAACCCTGATGCTCACAGGAGGACCACTGCCCTTGAGATAATTGAGGCAATGGGTGGCAGGACGATAGATGCATTTGTCGTCGCTGTTGGCACAGGCGGAACCATCACCGGTACTGGCAGAGTTTTGAGAGAGAGGGTTCCTGGGATAAAGGTTATAGCAGTTGAACCAAAGGGTTCTGCTGTCCTTTCCGGCGGGAAGCCAGGCCCCCATAAGATTCAGGGGATAGGAGCAGGTTTTATACCAGGGGTGCTGGACATAAAGGTCTTTGACGAGGTAATC
>JAENJC010000169.1 GCA_016844545.1 Deltaproteobacteria bacterium
CCTGTTTCCAGGAGCATCTATGCCACCACCAAGCAGCTTATGGACGCCTTTTCTCCAACAAGCAAGGCAAGCTTCAAACAGGTGATAATGATCAGGCATCCCGAAAATGATAGTTACTCCATAGGGTTCCTGACAAAAGAGCTTACAGTTGACGGCAGGTAGATGGTGGCAGCATATATCCCTACCAACCATGTATACTTCGGGAATATCGTCATTGCAAAAAGGGAAAACGTGACCTATACAGGCCTGACTGTGGAGGAAGGACTAAAGGCAATTCTCACAGCGGGGACAGCACTCCCTGGGAGGATAGAAAAGCTCGGATAGATTACCAATAAACCTATGAAAAGCAGTTAGCCACAGACTTTCACGGACTATATCTGACTTTTCATGTGAATATATAGGCTGTATCTTTAATATTGCTGCTTTTGTCCGTGTTAGTCCGTGGCCAATTGTCGAATTTCAGATAAAGGGCAATCTGCAGAAGGCTTAGAACTGTTCATCCTCTCTAAGATACCGCCACTGCCCTACCGGCAGTACCCCAAGTTTTATTTTGCCTATGCGTATGCGCTTGAGAGAAGTTACCTTAAGCCCTACGAGTTCACACATCCGCCTTATCTGACGCTTCTTCCCTTCTTTGAGTCTAAAGCACAACAGGCCGTCTTTCTCCCTGAAGACCTGGGCAGGCTTGAGCGCTTTTCCATCAAGAGAGAGGCCGTGGTTGAGGAGAGTAAGGCCTCTATCCGTCAGGACACCTTCAAAACGGACCATGTATTCCTTCTCTATATCCGAATTCTCACCGATCAACTGTCTTGCAATACGACCGTCCTGGGTCAGTACGAGAAGTCCTTCTGAGTCTATATCGAGCCTTCCGGCAGGCGCCAAGCCTCGCAGATGTGAAGGGACAAAACGAAGGGGTGCGCGATCTCCCTTAAACCTGCTTTCTCTGTTAATAATGGATACAGCAGGTTTGTAGCCTTTCTCGGGCTGGCCGGATACATAACCGACAGGCTTGTTCATAAGAATGGTTACTGAATGGCTGAGTTCAGAGCAGGCCTTTTCATCCAGTGTTACGGCCTGGTCAGGATACACCTTTGTGCCGAGAATGGAGACCCTCACGCCATCCACGTATACCCAGCCGCGCTCTATGAAGGCATCAGCCTCGCGCCTGGAACATAAACCCCTATCTGCCATCAATTTTGAGAGTCTTATCTTTTCCATTATCCCTTCCTCGCCATGCTATCTCTTTATCTTCTTTGACAACAAATGCGCTCATCTAAAGACACCACATTGGTTTCTTTTCCAACTCTCAGCCTCTTCCCCTCATCGATCACCCCTTCAAACCCAACTATATCTCCCCGCATAAGATCCTCAAAGGCTTTATTTTTGATTGTTTTATCCTTGTCCAACCTTGTGACCATACGCCTCCCTTCTTTCCCGCAGACATAAAACTCAATCTTCCCCTTTGAAACCAGCGACTCGCTTACCACCCTGAATGAGCTGTCACCATAAATATCTTTAATAGACAGACCATCTTTCCTGAGGACAAGGTATGAGAACTTCAGAGAGTCCTTTCGCAACCCGGTCAGACTGTCCACTTCCCTGACAATCTCAGGGAACTCCCAGGCGATATCTTCATGACACCAGTCCTTGGGATTCTGCAGGGCGGGACACTTTTCGCCCATAAGGCATGGAGAGTATATACAAAAACCTTCATCCAAAAGACCGTCCCTCACCTCCAGCATATCCCTGGAGGTTTGCCTTAGGGCAGGCTCTATAATGATGCAGCTGCCATCAGGGGCAAGAAGGTCGCTTAAAACGGTCTTTAGTATAGCAACCCTTTTGGAGGTCCTGTCCTCATCGGGATGAGCCACTTCATTAAGGATATTTGACAGGACGATTATGTCATAAGGGCCTTTTGGAAAACTCGACGCCATTTCCATACTTGACTTAATGGTCTTAAGAGTAGCAGCAATTGAAACCCTTTCCCTGAACAATCCAAACAGTGCCTCTGAATCCCTGAGGTTCTCTTTCACCTGGTCTATCGCTGTAAATTCAAGAACAGGGCGCTTTTCCTTTGCAGAAAAAAAGCCCATGATCCCAAGGATTGCAGTCCCCGGGCCTGAGCCAATATCAAGGATTCTCAGACTTTGCTTTGACAGAGCTTTTGATGGGTGCAATGAAAGCTCATGGAGGGGGATATGTATCTTGTCGAGGTTTGACGGCAGGAAATAGAGGAGATAGGCCCTTCTCAGGGCTTCATTCTTCAGATATGCGACTGGAAGGGTTTCGCGTTCCCTTGTCAGAAGGCTGGACAGCCGGCCCACATTGGATGCCAGCGCCTTCAGTTCAGTACCCGTGAGGGGCTTGGGATCCTTATAAACGTATTTCAGAAGCATCTCTTCAAATCCGGTTCCGCTTCCCTTTAAAAACATCTGGTTAGTATAGCATACCCGTCTTAAAGTGTAATAAAAATAACCTTCTAACACCTTGAGAAACACAAAATAACGACATAATCACTGCATCTCAAACTTGACAAAGCCGATCTTCACTGTTATTTTCTTACAAAAATATATTAAGGAAGATACCGATGACAAAAAAACTCCTCATCTTCACCGCACTCTTCATAGTTCTTTTTGGCAATACACTCCAGGCGCAGGAAGCCACTCCATACCTCTTCAAGTACAATATGCATCAGCTGTTTGAGAGCTACAACAACGCCCAGATAAGCATTACCTTAAAGAAGTATGATATAGCCGACATTTATCTAAGACATTTACAGGAAAGCATCAGCGAAGCCGCACAATATATCCCTGAACGGAACAAAGACAATACCGAGCTCGACAAGAAACAGTTCAAACATCGGCTTGAACAGCTTAATCTGAACGTTGCGGCCTTAAGGGGTTCGGTGACCAAATGGGGAGAGTTAAAAGACTCGACACAACTCTCACAGGATATATTCAATACATGCGTAGCTTGCCATAAGGAGTCGAGGCTTTCGTACCTTTTTAAGGGGCACTCCATCTCATCATTGTTCGGAGAGTATATGCACAAGGTATCCCAGCATGTAGACCTGGCTGTAATATCTATGGAGAGGAAAGAGGCTGATCTGGAAGAAAACCTCAAACTTATAAGTTACTATCTGGACCTCCTTAAGGACATACTGCCTGAGGCTGGACCGTCCGGCGTAGTAATGGACAAGAAGGATTTTTACAACCGCCTGAAAGGGATTCGGGAGATCAACGAGGAGATGGTGAAGAAGGCCAGGGATAACAAGCCGGTGGATATCGAACTCTTCAGGAACTCCCTGAACGGCTTCTGCGTAGTATGTCATGAACCGGAGCGGATAAAATAGTCTTCAAATAATTATTAATACCAATTCGCATTCAAATTAAAGACATTTGAATGCCCGTGCATAATACCAAGTAAGCTTTCAGTAATGGCAATAATTATATGTTTGAAAGCAACTTGGTATAAACAATCTCGCCAACCAGGTCATAGTCCGACGCATCGGTTATCCTTACATTGACGATATCTCCTGGCGATGCGGTTCCAGATGTAATATATGTTATCCCGTCTATGTCAGGGGCTTGGCCTGTCGTCCTTCCTGACAGTAGAAACTCGCTCTCGTCGCTTACTCCATCAATCAACACCTTCTCGGTCTTGCCTATGTGACTCTTGTTTCTCTGTTTAGAAATAATCTTTTGCAG
>JAENJC010000170.1 GCA_016844545.1 Deltaproteobacteria bacterium
GCAAGTCACTCATAGTCATAGGACTCCTCCTCATTGTAATAGGCGTCGCCATCGCATTTGGCCCCAGAATACCTTTTATAGGAAAACTACCAGGGGACATATACATAAAGAAGGATAGCTTTACCTTCTACTTCCCCCTGGCCTCGTCCATACTTATAAGCGTTACAATCACATTGATTATGTACCTATTCAGGAAATAGCTGATTTGACTAAATTACCGAGGCCAATTGGCAAACAACATTAGGAGGGTTCCTGTAATGAACGGAATGAAGGGGGTTGTGTCCGGTAAGCTGGAGAGTCTGAAGAGCCTGATACCCGGACTTTCAGGGAGAGAAGGTATCGGGTTGGATGAAGTGGATGGCGAATTCAGGCTTCACCTCTCGGAGAAGGTGATGAGAGCGATGGATCGGTTGGAGGACATAAAAAAGGAGTTCTCGGAAGACGGAAAGGTCGTGATTCTGGGACCTATGGCTAAATCGATAGGAAGGCTGTCGAGCTTAGGGACCCTCCTGAAGAGCCACAAATACAGCCACTGCGCAATCGGCGACAAGATCGGTGGACAGGAACTTGACAGACTTTACAGCTTTGACATGACTCTCCTCGAAGAGGTTGACAAGCTGGATCTTATCATAGAAGAGATAGCCACCTCCGACGGGTACGACGCCAAGGTCAGAGAAGAGATAAAGAGGCTGGAACAATTTCTTGATGAGGTTGGTGAGCTTCTTTCCAAAAGGAGCGAACTGCTTAAAAACCCGTAAACTCAGTAGGGGCAGGTTTCAAACCTGCCCCTACATTTTCTATTCAATTACCCAGGGTAGTGCGAATAAGGGTTTGGTTCCTTCTGTCCACCGCCTGTCTTTTCAACCCTTACTGCGCAAACCTTGTACTCCGGTATCTTTGCTTGCGGGTCAAGGGCGTTGATAGTAAGAATATTTGCGGCTGCCTCCTTGTAATGCCATGGAATAAATACTACTCCGGGTGTAGGCCTGTCGCTTATAACCGCCTTCAAGGTTATCCCACCCCTCTTGGAAGTGACTTTTACCTCTTCACTGTTCTTTATGCCCATCTTCTTTGCATCAGCGGCATTGAGCTCCATATAAGGTTCCGGAGACCTCTCGTTTAGAGAACTTACCTTTCTCGTCTGGCTCCCTCCGTGCCAGTGCCAGAGGTTTCTTCCTGTCGTAAGTATCAGGGGGTATTCGTCATCAGGCCACTCCGTGGGGGGTTGGAATTCGAACGCCAGGAACTTGCCTGCCCCCCTTGTAAACTTTCCCTCATGAAGTACGGGAGTCCCCATTATAAGGGTGCCGCATGAAGTACGATCAATGGAGCAGCTGTTACACGGCCAGTGTACAGCAACCCCCTTGTCCAGATACTCATAGGAGACACACTCATAAATTGGGGTTACCGATGCAAGCTCATCCATTACCTTTGAGGCGGAAGGGTATTCCATCGGATATCCCATCTCCTTTGAAAGAGAGCAGATTATCTTGGTATCCTCCCATGCATCACCGGGCGGATTGACGGCCTTCCTTACCCTCTGGATCCTCCTCTCCGTGTTGGTAAACGTACCCTCCTTCTCTGCAAAGGAAGTGGCAGGTAACACTACATGGGCCAGTTCCGCAGTTTCAGTCAGGAATATATCCTGGACCACCAGGAATTCGAGGGACTCAAATGCCTCTTTTGCATGGTTCAGGTCTGGATCGCTCATCATTGGGTTCTCACCCATGATATATAGCCCTTTAATGCCCCCTTCCGTGCCCATGGAATTTACCATATCAGTAAGGGTCAGCCCTGGCTTTGTCGGGACCTTTACCCCCCAGACCTTCTCGACCCTTTCTACGTTTTCAGGCACATTCACGGGCTTATATCCTGGGAACTGGTTTGGCAGACACCCCATATCGCATGCACCCTGAACGTTGTTCTGCCCCCTCAGCGGGTTGACCCCTGTCCCTGGTTTGCCTATATTTCCGGTCAGCATCGCCAGATTGACAATGGAATGGACACCGTGTACGCCGTTGATATGCTGGGTGCTGCCCATGGCCCAGTATATTGAGGCCCTTTCAGCCTTACCGTACATCCTGGCAGCCTCTATAAGCTGTTCCTTCGGTATCCCTGATATCTTCTCCACGACCTCCGGGGTATACGTCATTATGATCTCTTTTGCCTCTTCAAACCCCTCGGTCCTATCTCTTATGAAGTCGAGGTCGGCAAGCCCTTCCTCTATTATGACCCTTGCCAGGCCGTTGTAGACGGCCACATCTGTCCCAGGCCTCTGCCTGAGGTGCATGGCTGCATATTTTGTAAGCTCTATCTTCCTCGGGTCTATCACTATGAGCTTTTTATTCTTGTGTCTCACAGCCTGCCAGATCTGCATTCCTATGATCGGATGGGCCTCTGTTGTATTGGAACCTGTGACAAGGAAGAGATCCGCCTCATCAAGGTCATGGAGTGAATTGCTCATTGCACCGCTGCCTATCGCTGTGGCCAAACTGGCCACGGTGGCGCTGTGTCAGAGGCGCGCGCAGTGGTCTAAGTTATTTGTCTCGAAGTTGACCCTGACAAACTTCTGGAATAGATAGTTCTCCTCATTGGTGCATTTCGCTGAAGAGAAACCGCCCAATGAATCTGGGCCGTGCTTCTCCTTTATCTCCTTGAACCTTTTGGCTGTGTATGAAAGCGCCTCTTTCCAGGAAGCGGGAGTGAGCTTGCCGTCCTTCCTGATTAAAGGGGTGGTTAGTCTCTTATCGCTCTTTACGAACTCATAACCATATCTTCCCTTCACGCAGAGATGCCCCTTGTTCAGGGTGTCATCCCTGGAGGTAACCTTTACTATCTCGTTGTTCTTTGTATGAAGGGTAAGGGAGCATCCAACACCGCAATATCCGCAGGTTGTCTCAACCTGCTTTGTCTCCCAGGGCCTGTACTTAAACTTGGAAGGCTTTTCTGTGAGGGCGCCGACCGGGCACTGCTGGACGCATGAGCCGCAGAATATGCAGTCCAGTACCTTGTCAGCGCATGTCGAGACCTTCTGGTAAAAGCCCCTCTTCGCATACTGGATCGCCCCTATTCCCCTTACCTCATCGCAGACCCTTATGCAGCGGCTGCACTGGATGCAGCGCTGATAGTCCCTTCTGATAAACGGGTTTACCTCTTCTACAGGGACCTTCCTCTTCTCTCCTTCGAAGCGGTTTCCTTTTATCTTGTAATCATGGGTCAGGTCCTGGAGCTTGCACTGTCCCCCTGCATCACATGTCGGGCACTCCAGGGGATGGTCGGAAAGGAGGAGCTCAAGCACAGTCTCCCTCTGTTTAATTACAACAGGGGTGTCGGTCTGGATATCCATATCCTTGGCTATAGGGGTTGTGCAGGAGGTGACTGGCTTGGGAAGACCCTTAACCTCTACCATGCAGATGCGGCATGCGCCCTGAACTGAGAGCTGTGGGTGGTGACAGAGGGTTGGGATATAGATACCGTTGGCCTTGGCTACGTCGAGGATTGTGTTCCCTTCCTCCGCCTCCATCTCCCTGCCGTTTATCTTTATATTGAACTTTCCCATGGTACCTCCGGTTTATCAATGTAAATAAGACGGGATGCCCCTTTTGTGGGGTAAATAAATATCATATCAATCCCCTGAAAGTCAAGCTGTTATCAAGACCCAAATCCACGGCCTGACCTGATACAAAATTGTTGAATTCTGTGGGGTAAATAAATATCATATCAACCCCCTGAAAGTCAAGCTGTTACTTATCAAGATTTAGAACTCGGAGTTGATAGATACTTCATTTGATGAATAGAAACTTTGCAGTCAGACACAGTGAGAAGGTCCTTTTGTTAAAGTCCTCGATATCGGTTCAAATCTGTGTGCATCTGTCTCGCTTAGAAGCGCCTACTTTTGGCCAAAAGCAGTTTGGGGTTTATGGCAGGGATGTAGCGTTGAATTTAGGGTAGTGCAATGTAAAAGAGGGTAGGTAACTACTGTAAAAAAGAAAAAAGCCGGCTTTACGCCGGCTTTACCTCTTCTTTCGCCTTCTTTATCTCTTTCTTTGGGGCTCCGATCAACTCAATGATCGAGACTGGAGCGGAATCACCAAGGCGTCTGCCTAACTTGAGGGTTCTCGTGTATCCTCCGTTTTTATCCTTGAAACGCGGGGCTATCTCAAACAACTTCTGGACTGCCTCTTTTCCGATAATAAATGCAGCTGCCTGCCTCCTGGCATGGAGGTCTCCACGCTTGCCAAGGGTTATCATCTTTTCGACAACACCCTTAAGCTCCTTGGCCTTACCATCTGTTGTCTGAATCCTTTCATGCAAAATCAGTGAGGTGGTAAGGTTCCTCATCAATGCCTTTTTGTGACTGCTGTTTCTTCCGAGCCTCTTTCCTGCAAATCCATGCCTCATATTTTAATCCTCGCCTTCAGTTTCTTCATCATCAGTATCTTCAGCCTCGACCTCGGTCGTCTCGACAAAACCCTCCGGAGGCCAGTCAGTTACCTTTATACCGAGATGAAGTCCCATTTCTGTCAATACCTCTTTTATCTCATTCAGTGACTTCCTGCCGAAGTTTTTGGTCTTCAGCATCTCGTTCTCTGTCTTCTGGACAAGCTCACCTATATACTTGATATTGGCCTTTTTGAGACAATTGGCAGCCCTCACTGAAAGTTCAAGCTCGTCAACGCTCTTCAGCAGGTTCTCTCCAAGAGTCACCCCTTCTCCTGCATCATAAGGAGTCTCAACCTCTTCATAATCCTCTTCCTCGAACCCAATAAACACAGACAGTTGGTCCTTGAGTATCTTAGCTGCTATGCTGACGGCATCAGTCGGTATAACGCTCCCGTTGGTCCAAACCTCCATTGTCAGCTTGTCGTAATCAGTTATCTGGCCAACCCTTGCATGGGAAGTAAGAAAATTGACCTTCTTAATGGGCGAATGGATGGAATCCACTGGAATAGCGCCCACAGGAAGTGAGTCGTCCCTGTTCCTCTCGGAGGGAACATATCCCTTTCCCCACTTTACAGTCATCTCCATATTGAGCTTGGCATCCTTGGATAAGGTTGCAATATGATGATCGGGGTTCAGTATCTCGACTGTCCCGTCGGTAATTATGTCCCCTGCCTTAACCTCTTTCTTCCCCTTGGCACTTATCCTGACAGTCTTTGGACCGTCACCGTGAAGCCTCAGATTGACCTCTTTCAGGTTAAGTATAAGCTCAGTAACATCCTCTGTAACTCCAGATACTGTCGTAAATTCATGAAGAACGCCGTCTATCTTGACCGCTGTTATGGCAGCCCCCTGTAAAGACGAAAGGAGTATCCGCCTGAGGGAGTTACCAATCGTAGTTCCATATCCTCTCTCTAAGGGCTCAGCATAGAATTTCCCGTAAGTCTCAGTCAGGGTCTCCTTTTCTGCCTCAAGCCTCTTTGGTTTAATAAGTTCTTTCCAGTTCCTGTACATTCATCCTCCTGGATTCTTTCAGCACATATATATCGATATTGCCAATGGCCAATGGACATCGGCTGCAAGTGTAAGTAAACAGCAGATTACTTGGAATAGAGTTCGACTATCAGCTGTTCCCTGATAGGAAGTGTAAGCTCCTCCCTCACCGGAAGGGTCTTGACAACACACTTAAAGTTGGTCTTGTCCAACTCCAGCCAACTCGGCACTCCCCTCCTCTGAACAGCCTCCAGTGACTCCTGAATCCTGATCAAGGTCCTACTGCTCTCCCTGACCTGAAGGACATCGCCCGGCTTAAGGACATACGAAGGGATGTTAACCTTCTTGCCATTGACAAGAAAGTGGTTATGCAGTATCAGCTGCCTGGCCTCATTTCTGGAACTGGCAAATCCCATGCGATAAACCATGTTGTCCAGTCTGCGCTCTAAAAGTCTTAAGAGGTTCTCACCGGTTATTCCTTTCTGCCTGTCGGCTTCAGCAAAGGTGCCACGGAACTGCTTCTCAAGCAACCCATAGAGCCTCTTTACTTTCTGTTTCTCCCTTAGCTGCGTGCCATATTCAGAGACCTTAGTCCTTCCCTGACCGTGCTGACCCGGCGGATAGCTTCTCCTCTCCACGGCGCACTTATCGCTATAGCACCTCTCTCCTTTCAGGAAAAGCTTTAACCCTTCCCTCCGGCACAATCTGCACACTGACCCTATATACCTTGCCAAATCAAACCTCCCTTTTAAACCCTTCTCCTCTTTGGCGGCCTGCAGCCGTTATGAGGAAGCGGAGTTACATCCTTTATCATTGTTACCTCAAACCCAACAGCCTGCAAAGCCCTGAGAGCAGAAACCCGTGCTCCATTGCCTTCTTGCCTGCGTCCTCCGCTGCAATCTGGGCAGCAAAAGGGGTGCTCTTTTTTGAGCCAGTGAATCCCTTGCTCCCTGAGCTGGACCATGAAATCACATTTCCGGCTGTATCTGTGATCGTTATTATCGTATTGTTAAATGTTGACTGGATATGGACAACACCATGGCTTATCCTTTTCCTGTCTTTTTTCTTGGTAACACTTTTTTGAACTACTGCCATCATTCCTCCTTATGTTCTTACTTCTTCTTTCCTACCATCTTCTTTCCTGGTCCTTTCCTTGTCCTGGCATTTGTCTTTGTCCGCTGTCCATGGACCGGCAAACCTTTCCTGTGGCGAAGGCCGCGGTACGACCCTATATCCATAAGCCTCTTGATATTCAATCCAATTTCCCTGCG
>JAENJC010000171.1 GCA_016844545.1 Deltaproteobacteria bacterium
GCTTTCCTTTGACGCGGGAGATATCGTAAAGAAATGTATGGAAAGGGGAATCCTTATAAATTATACAAACGGAAACATCCTCCGTTTTATACCGCCGTTGATAGTTACGTCGGATGAGGTAGATCTCCTGATAAATGCATTGGAAGAGATCTTTATGGGGCTCAAAAATTAATAAAAACTATATTTTGCAGTAGATTTAAAGGATAAGAAATGAAACGTGATTTTTTGTCATTTAAAGACTGGAACAGGGACGACCTCGATTCCATCTTTAAAAGGGCTATAGAGCTTAAGAATATGCAGAGAAAGGGTGTCGTTTACCATCCTCTGACAGGGAAGGCCCTTGCAATGATATTCGAGAAGTCTTCAACAAGGACGAGGGTCTCCTTTGAGGTGGGGATGTTCCAGCTTGGAGGGCATGCCATATTTATGAGCCCGCGCGAGACGCAGATAGGGAGGGGAGAGCCTGTAAAGGACACTGCCAGGGTGCTCTCCCGTTATGTGAATGGCATAATGATACGGACCTTCAGTCAGGAGGTAGTCGAAGAGCTTGCCGGATACGCAACGGTCCCTGTGATAAACGGTCTTACAGACCTCCTACACCCATGCCAGATAATGGCCGACCTATTGACTGTCATTGAAAAAATGGGTACGTATGAGGGACTGAAGATGGCTTGGATAGGAGATGGCAACAATATGGCCAATTCATGGATAGAGGCTGCGGGGAAACTGGGTTTTGACTTGACCCTTGCATGCCCGAAAGGCTATACACCGGATCCACTCATTTTAGGAGATGCCCATAAGATAACGACCGGAAAGATAAGGCTTACCTCTGACCCCTTTGAAGCTGCAAAAGACGGAGATGTGATAAATACAGATGTATGGGCATCCATGGGCCAGGAAGATGAGAAGAAACAGAGGCAGGTAGCTTTTAAAGGATACCAGGTAAACACTGAACTGATGAAGGTAGCCCAAAAAGATGCCATAGTACTCCACTGTCTCCCAGCACATAGGGGAGAGGAGATAACTGAAGAAGTCATTGAAGGGCCTAATTCTATGGTCTGGGACCAGGCGGAGAACCGGCTGCACGTCCAGAAGGCAATAATGGAAAAGCTGATGGGAGGTAATAAGTGAAAGTAAACGTAAAAAAGGTAGTCCTTGCCTATTCCGGCGGGCTGGACACATCCGGCTGCGAGGTAATAGCATTTGCAGCGGATCTGGGGCAGGGGGAGGAGCTTGCGCCGCTCAAAGAAAAGGCGATAAAGACAGGGGCCTCAAAGATTTACATAGAAGATTTGCAGCTGGAGTTTGTAAAGGAGTATGTATTCCCGATGCTCAGGGCCAATGCCGTATATGAGGGGAGTTATCTCCTTGGTACTTCCATAGCAAGGCCTCTGATTGCAAAGAAGCAGATAGAGATAGCCGAGAAGGAGGGGGCTGACGCCGTTTCTCACGGGGCCACAGGAAAAGGTAATGACCAGGTGAGGTTTGAACTGACCTACTATGCCTTAAACCCTAATATAAAGATAATAGCGCCATGGAGGGAGTGGGAGTTCACATCAAGGCAGTCCCTTATAGACTATGCTGAAAAACGTGGAATCCCTATTACTGCCACAAAATCCAAACCGTTCAGCACAGACAGAAACCTTCTTCATATAAGTTATGAGGGCGGTATCCTTGAAGACCCGTGGATGGAATCAACAGAGGACATGTACACTATGGCCGTCCCGATAGAAAAGGCCCCGGACAAACCGACATATATAGAGGTTGAATACGAAAATGGTAATCCTACAAGCATTGACGGCAGGAAGATGTCGCCCGCAGGGGTCCTATCAACTGCCAACAGGCTTGGAGGAGAGAACGGGATAGGGCGCGTTGACCTGGTGGAAAACAGGTACGTGGGCATGAAGTCGCGCGGCGTATATGAGACCCCAGGAGGGACGATACTTCACACAGCCCACAGGGCCATTGAATCCATAACCCTGGACAGGGAGGTATTGCATCTGAGGGATTCATTGATCCCAAGATATGCTGAGCTTGTCTACTACGGTTACTGGTTCGCCCCTGAAAGAGAGATAATGCAGGGGATGATCGACGAGATACAAAAGGATGTCTCCGGGAAGGTAAGGCTAAAGCTTTACAAGGGGAACTGCCAGGTAGTCGGCAGGAAATCATCTAAGTCCCTTTACAGGCCAGACATAGCTACATTTGAGGATGACAAGGGGCTTTACAACCAGAAGGATGCCGAAGGGTTCATAAAGTTAAATGCTCTGAGGCTCAGGATAAGGGCGATGATGGGGAAGAGATGACGGTTCTGTCGAGCCAAACAAGCGGGCTTAGCCCCTCTTACCACTGCGAAGAGGGCTTCCTTGAACTTCTGAAAAAGATACATATGGAGGCAGGATGGGACTTCCGCCACTATAAAAAAAACAGCCTTAAAAGACGAATATCGCTAAGGCTGAGCGCCCACAACATCTCATCATACAACGATTATCATTCTGTATTAGATTCAAACCCCCAGGAATACGCCAGGCTGCTTTCAACCATTACAATAAAGGTAAGTGAGTTCTTCAGGGAGCCGAAGGTCTTTGACCTTCTGAGGGAATTAATAACTCCTTTTTTTTCATCAGACGAAGGGCTGCGGGCATGGTCATGCGCCTGCGCCCATGGAGAAGAGGCATATTCGCTTGGAATATTACTTGCCGATTCTTTCGGAGAAGAGAAGCTGGGTAATGTCAGGATCTTCGCAACAGATATTGATGAAGGAGCAATAGACATCGCCAGGAAGGGGGTCTACAGGGAGGAGTACCTGCAGAACCTAAACTACGGGATCAGAGAAAGAAACTTCATCAGATCCGAAGGAGGATATAGGGTAAAATATGGCCTAAGGAATCTGGTAAGGTTCGGAAGGCTTGACATTGTCAGGGACGCTCCAATATCAAAGATGGATATCATTTTATGCAGAAACCTTCTGATATATTTTGAGAAAGAGCTTCAGAACCGTGTACTGGAGAAACTGAACTTTGCCCTGAAACCAGGCGGCTTTCTTGTCCTTGGCAGGACCGAAAGTCTCCCTGCTTCTCTATCATCCAGGTATAAAGAGGTCAGGGGAAAAAGCAGAGTTTACAGGAGGGTATCATGACCAGCCTATGGGCAAAACGTTTCAATGACAAAACAATGGGATTTAAAATCACTGCCGCATTTGTCGTGGTGACCTTGATCCCGATGCTGCTCGTTGCATTTGTCTCCTACAAGGTCATCGATGCACGGCTTATCAAGGAGGCGGATGAAAAGATAAATATAGGCATCAAGACCGCATGGTCTGAGTATCTGGTCCGTGGCGACCAGATGCGTTACGGGATGCTCCAGGCCGCCTCAATGGGGGAGGTAAAAGAGGCCTTGAAACGCAATGATACGAAAACCCTCAAGGGGATGTTGTCGAAATGGAGGGAGAGGAGACCTTACGTTGATCTATGGATTGTAGTGGACAGCAGGGGAAAGGTAATATCCCGCCTCAACAGCGACATGAGGGATGATACCATAGAAATCAACGGTCTTATCGAGAAGGCAATAACATCAGAAAAATCCCAGATATCAGCAGAGGTCCTGCCTGCCGAGATGCTGGTCAGGGAAGGAGAGGAATTTCACAGACAGGTTACAATACCTGTAGCATTTGGCGGTTCGGAAGATGAATATAAGAGAGATGGTAAGCTTGTAGAGACTGATGCCATGGCCCTTGTAGTTGTCACCCCTGTGACAGACGGAGACCACAAGGCTCTTGGGGCCATAATCACCGCTGACATACTTAACAAAGACATGCATGTCCCTGACGCCGTTTCAAATAAACTGCCGTGGCTCTTTACAAGCATCTCCATGGACGGTCTCAGGATAACCACGAACATAAGGGACAGTAACGGCCAGACAGCCGGATGGACCCTTCTTCCTGCTCCAGTTATGTCAAAGACAAAACTCGGAAGGTCGATACTGGGAGAATCGACAATCCTCGGTCAGAAGTTCATCTCCATTTTTGACCCTATAAGGGACAACAAGGGGAAGATAATAGGCCTCCTTGATGTAGGGATGCCCAAGACACAACTCTGGGCCATCCAGAAGGAGAACCTGAGTGTAATAGCCATAATAACCTTTCTCGGCCTTGCCGTATCACTGGCAGTTGCCATAATAAAGACTCGCGAAATTATAAGACCTCTGAAGCTGCTTAAGGAAAAGGCTGACGCATTTGCCGGCGGGGAGATGGACACAGAGATAGATGTTGATGGCGACCCGGACACTAAGAATGAACTGAAGAGACTTGCCCGCGCCTTCAATGCCATGGTGACCGATGTAAAGGAAAGGAGCATTGAGAAAGAGCTGGCGATGAAAGAACTGGATGAAAAGAACAGGCGCCTTATCGAGTTTAACGAAAGGCTTAAGACAGCTAACGAGGAGCTTGAGGTGTCGTATGAGGAGGTGCAGAGCCAGACAGAGGAGCTCCATGCGGCCAACGAGGAACTGAAGGTCTTAAACGAAGACCTTGAGAGCAAGAACCGGGAATTAAGGGAAGCCAACCGCAAGATAACGGAAGACGAGGACGAGCAGAAAGCACTCATGCAGAAGCTGGCCCATTCGGAAAAGCTCTCTTCTCTGGGAGAAATAGTCTCTGGCGTGGCCCACGAACTGAATAATCCGCTGCCAGAGCATATAAACCTGAAAAGAAATACAATGACCTGAACAGTGTGATAACCGGAACCATTGACCTGAAGGATTATCAATTAAGGGTGAACAATATAGATGTAGAGCTTAATCTTGACCCTTCTCTCCCGAAGACCATGCTCGATGAGCATCAGCTGCAGCAGGTTTTCCTGAACCTCATAAACAACGCACAACATGCTATAGCCGAAAAAGGAGTAAGGGGCAGGATTTCAATAAAGACGACCTTCGAAGACAACATCATCAGGGCAACTGTATCTGATACCGGAAAAGGGATACCTAATGATAGTCTAAAAAAGATATTCGACCCGTTCTTTACCACAAAGGAGGTCGGGGCAGGAACAGGCCTTGGCCTGAGCATTTCGTATGGCATAATAAAAGAGCATGGAGGGAACATATATG
>JAENJC010000172.1 GCA_016844545.1 Deltaproteobacteria bacterium
AATTCAATCCTCCCATCGGGATGAACAAGGGTATATTCCTGTCCCAGAAGTCGCAGAGAAATCAGGGAGTTGGAACAGCTTGCCGATTCATATTCTCCCCCGGCCCTCTCAGCCATCTCCTTCGGGTCTCTCCGAGCAAATTCTTCCTTTGCAAGCTTAAGCGCTCCATCCATGTTCGATTGTCTGATCTGCTCCTGCTTCTTTTCCAATCCTTAATCTCCTTTCTTCTATAAATTCAACTATTCGCTCTATATCAAGATTTTCTTTCAATACATCAGCCAGTCTGTCAAAACCGTCATCCTTCTTAGCTGCTCTATCTAAGACATCAAGCCCTTTATCGCTTCTTATGCCGTTGAGGAAATCACTTCTGAATCCATCATTATCAAATATCCCGTGGATATATGTCCCCCAGCACCTGCCGTCTTTTGTTACAGCGCCGTCAGGGATATCAACCGCATCCCCATTCCTTTTATTAATAACAAAGGCAGGCTTCACATCACCAGAAATAGTGGTTTCTCCCATGTGGATTTCATAACCCCTTATCAAATGCGGAGTGCGGAGTGCGGAGTGCGGAATAACAGCCTCAATATTCGCTGTAACTTTTTCCTTTAGCAAAGTTGTCTCAACGGGAAGAAGCCCCAGGCCTTCTTCGGAACCTCCCTCAGTTTCCACTCCATGAGGGTCGGAGACCTTAAGGCCAAGGATCTGATACCCTCCACAGATTCCAACAACATACTTTCCATTTCCGCAATGTCTCTTGATGACCTCTGCAAGGCCGGTTTCCCTGAGGGAAAGAAGGTCGTCAATGGTGTTCTTGCTACCGGGGATTATCACTAAATCAAGTCCATCAACCTCTTCGGGCCGTTGTATATACCTTAGCTGGACGTCAGGTTCTCTTTGAAGTGAATCAAAATCGGTGTAGTTTGAGATATGAGGAAGCTTGATAATGCCTATATTTATTGCTTTATGTAGGGGCAAGGCGTTGCCTTGCCCAGGGCTGGTCACCGACCCGCCCCTACAAGTCTTTTCCAGCCCTACACTGTCCTCTTCTCCTATCCCCATATCTTTTATATGGGGAATTACACCAAGGACCGGCACGTCGGTCCTCTTTTCAATAAATTCTAAGCCCGGCTCCAGAAGGGTTTTATCTCCTCGAAATTTGTTAATGATAAAACCGCAGACCATCTCCCTTTCAGATGGCGTCAGAAGCTCCATAGTGCCTATCAGGGATGCAAAGACGCCGCCCCTGTCTATGTCTGAAACAAGAAGGACCGGGGCATTTGCCATCTCCGCCACCTTCATATTTACAATGTCGTTATCCTTAAGGTTTACCTCCGCAGGTGAGCCTGCACCTTCAATTACAATTAAATCAAATTCTCCTGAAAGTTTACGGTAACTCTCGCAGACAGCTTCCCAAGCTTTTTCCTTGAGGGCATAGTATTCCCTTGCCTTCATGTTCCCAACGAACTTTCCGTGGATTATCACCTGGGAACCCATATCGCTGTTAGGTTTTAGAAGAACCGGGTTCATGTGAATTGAAGGCTCAATCCTGCACGCCTCCGCCTGTATCGCCTGGGCCCGACCGATCTCTCCACCTTCTTTAGCCACAGCTGAGTTAAGAGCCATGTTCTGGGCCTTGAAGGGAGCTACCCTGTATCCCATATTTTTGAATATTCTGCAAAGCCCGGCAGTTATAATGCTCTTCCCCACATGAGAGCCGGTACCCTGTATCATGATTGCCTTTGCCATGTTTCAATAACCTTTTGGTCCGCAGATTACACAGATTAACGCAGATTAACCAAACAAAACACTATTCTTTCTTTCAGTTAATAATCTGTGAAATCTGCGCAATCTGTGGACATGGAGTTTTTAAATGTGCCTTATCAAACTTTTGAATATCGTCCAGTAAATACTATAGATAGGATAACCTTTTTCCTTGTTAAGCCACAATGACATGCTTCTCTCCTGGGCATCCTTGTCCTCATGCATCCTTACCAGCCTCTCTCTCCATTTATCGTCTTTGTAAAACCATTGGCGAAGAAGTGTCATCAATCTAAACTGGGAACCGTAAACCCTTTTCCACTCTCTGTCATAAGAAGCAAAGTCCCTTTTTATGAGCGCCTCCGCAGCAAGCTTTCCACTCATTATGCCATAGTAAATACCCTCGCCGGATATCGGCATAACAGTCCCCGCCGCATCTCCGACCAGAAGGACATTACCATAAACTTTTTTCTTTATCGGTCCCATAGGTAATGGATGGGCCTCTTTCTTCAGGAGCTTTGCCCCATCGATCCTTCCGTTAAGGCGTTTCTTGAAGGCAGCCATATAATCGTCCATAAATCTCCCGTGGCCATATGGCGCTGCTGTCCCTATGGTGGCAAAATCGGCCTTGGGAAAGACCCAGCCATATAGGTTTGGCGATATACCAGCCCCGTACCAGATCTCGCAGCGGTCTTCATAGAACCTTTTTGATTCGCCAGTCAAGTGTACCTTTTCCTGTACCGCTAGGTATAGCTGTGGTCGCTCGGCACCAACCTGTTTTGCAACGGTTGAGTTGGCCCCATCAGCCGCAATCACTGCATCCACCTCTATAGATTCTGCTCTCCCGCCATATTTAAAGTTGACAATGATTTTTTCGGACTGTTCAATCGAAGTAAAAACCCCTTCTATAAGTATAACCCCGGCCTGAACGGCCCTCTCCCTGAGATATGGATCGAACCTGGCCCTGTCAACCATCCCGACATATCCATCTCCAAGATCAGCAAGGACTTCATAGCCTGATGGTGCAATGATCCCGACCTTAGAGACCTTTCTCTCAAAGAGGCGATCAGGGATATCAAACTCCCTGAGGGCGCCACACGGAATACCTCCTCCACAGGGCTTTTCGCTCTTCAGGTCTTTCTCTATCAGATATGTCTCAATCCCGGCCTTCGCCAGGGTCATCGCTGCCGCAGCCCCGGCAGGGCCTCCGCCAATAACAGCAATCTTCATCAGAACTACTCCTGACTTATCTTATACCCTCTCGGCGTAACCATTACACCATCAACCACAAATGTCGTTGAGTTGCCGATTATGATGGTCGTAAGCATGTCTATATCATGGTTAAGCATGTCCGATAATGTCGTTATCACTACCTTCTGACCGTCCCTCATTGCGTTTTTTACAATACCAACTGGGGTCTCCTGCTTCTGGTATTTGAGAATCAATTCCCTTGCAATACCTATCTGTTCGGTCCTTCCCGAAGATTTTGGATTATAGATAGATATGACAAAGTCGGCCATTGCTGCAGCCTCGATCCTCTTTTTTATAAGCTCCCAAGGCGTAAGGAGGTCAGACAGCGATATTGCTGCAAAGTCGTGCATCAGCGGCGCACCAAGGACTGCCGCAGCAGCATTAAGGGCTGAGACACCAGGGATGACCTCGATATCGTGGACAGTCAAAAACGGGGACAGTCCCGATTCTACGCCGCCGCTTTGCTCCGTCCGTAAATCTGGGTCAGTCCCCTTACTGGCAACTAACTCATATATCAGCCCCGCCATCCCGTATATCCCTGCATCACCACTGGATATGACGGCGACCTTCTTACCCTTCTCTGCCAATTCAATGGCTGCCTTGCAGCGCTCGACCTCCTCAGTCATACCTGTAGATACAATCTCCTTGCCACCCGCAATGCACTTTATCAGGTTCACAT
>JAENJC010000033.1 GCA_016844545.1 Deltaproteobacteria bacterium
AACTTGTGACATTGAGATGTTTTGAGAAGGTTATTAAACCACTGATATGTGTCAATAATCTTAACAAAGAATTTAGCTATACCATTGAAGAAGGAGAGTTGTTTGCCCAGATAAGAACTAAGGTACATAATGTTCCAACAATCGGGCTGGTGGCTACGGTTGTTAAAACTGATATTACAAAGGCCATGTACTCCAACACAATGAATATCCTGATTAACTCCGTCACACTTCTTTCTCACCGTGATGACTATACTGCATCACATTCGGCCAGGGTATTTTATTATTGCTCTTATATTGCGGAATACATGAAACCTTCGGATAAAAGTAATTTTTCCCGCGATCTATATCTTGCCTCAATATTGCATGATATTGGAAAGATAGGGGTGCGTGATAGTATTTTGTTGAAGCCGGGAAAGCTTGAGCAGGTTGAGTTTGATCATCTGGCTACCCATCCAGTAAAGGGGCACGAGCTACTCCAGAATTATGTTTTTTTAAAAGGGGCCGGAGAACTTGTTCGCGCTCATCACGAAAGACCGGACGGCAAGGGGTATCCGGACGGGCTGACGGAAGATAAAACTCCGCTTGGGGCATATATAATATCTGTAGCAGACAGTTTTGACGCCATGACCTCTTCGAGACCATACAGGACTGCTATGAATTATGATGACGCAATCAGGGAGATTGAAATTAACCTTGGAGCTCAATATCAATATGACATTGGAAAGGCCTTCTTAAATATCATCTCTCCATCCCTTGTCAAAGAGGTCAATTCAAGCTCTCAACAACCCCTTTCCGAGATATCAAAGGAAATCCTGGCATCACTAATTAATACCGAGGTGCAGTCAAATGATGACTTAGGAGACCCGGTCTCTGGCAACAACCATAGACCAGCTGAATGAGAGCCTAAAGAAGTCGTGGATAAGCTCTACCGGGACTCTTCCAAATATCTAATATTTCAAAAGGTACGACTATAGCATGGTAGAGACAGGACTCATCTGCCCGAATTGTAAGGGCACTCTTAAAGAAAGTTATGCAGAGGCCAACTACGGGAGGGTCTTACTCCTTGACCAGTGTGAAACCTGCGGCGGGGTATGGTTTGACCAGTGGGAGCTTTACCTGTTGAGAGAAGCTGAGACGAGGCGTCTCGATACAATTAATGAGGACACACTCCTGTCATCAAACCCGCACCCCCAGGGGGAAGATCTTTGTCCCCGGTGCAAATTAAGGATAGAACCTTTCAACGACCCCTCCTTCCCGAAAGACTCTCAGATCATGCGTTGCAAATACTGCAATGGACTTTGGCTAAACCGAGGGGAACTATCAAAATATGGTAATCATAAGGAGTCGATTCTAAGCAGTCTAAAGAGAGCTGCGCCGACTTATCTCCCTGTGGCAGAAGGGAAAGATAGGATAGAGGCGGTAAAGAGGCTTGGAAGCGCCATAAACCTGAAAACTGCGCCCGAAGAGACGCCGAAGTACGGCCTGATAGACGACGAAGAAGGCCTGAAAGAGGATGTCGCAGCTATTATTTTGCAGATACTCCTTAAACTGATATTCAGGATATGAGGACTGTTATGTCCCGCCCGATCCTTCCGATACTTGCATCCTACCTTACCGGCCTGATCGCAGGATACTATTTCAGCATCCCATCCAATATTCTAATTGCACTAATTTTTATATCCTTATCCCTTACAGCATCATCAATACTGATCAAAAATGCGCCTGCCATGTTTTTTACCTTTTCCATGCTGGCTCTCTCTATCCTCGGCGTGGCAAGGATGAACAATCTCTTGAATCCATTTTTACCTGAGACACACATTGCAAATCAAATATCCGATGAGCCTGTAAGCCTTGAAGGACGGATTTGCGAACCTCCAGAGAGATTATTGGATAAGACCAGGCTCTATATAGACTTATCGGCTCTTTACGTTGGCGCTGAGCCTCACCCTATGACAGGGAAGCTCCTGTTAACCATCGGCAGCAAATATGATTCTGGCGAGGCCCGCCCTCCCCTTTTTAAATACGGAGATACCATAAGGTTTCTAGCAAAGCCCAGGAAACCTCGAAATTTCCATAATCCGGGCGGGTTTGACTACGAGAGATCCCTGGCTCTGAAGGGAATATTTGCTTCTGCGTATCTGAAAGACGGATACGGGATCATAAAAACAGCGGAAGGTATTTCGTCAGTGAATCGTTGGATAGAGGGGATAAGAGACTCCATAAGGGAGCATGTATTTAAAAGCGCTGGAACCACAGCCCCTGTCCTCCTGGCCCTGATCACAGGGGAGCAGGGAGAGATACAAAGAGGGATAAGGGAGGACTTCTCCAGGGCAGGGACAGCCCATATACTTGCCATATCAGGCGAACATATCGGGATTATAGCCCTGGCCTCTTTTGCCCTATTCCTCTGGCTCTTAAAGCGCTCCGAACTGATTATGCTGCATACCAACATTTACAAGGGCGCAGCCGTTTTGACAATCCCCGCTGTAATTCTTTACACCCTTATAGCCGGGAGCGGCTTCTCCATAGTCAGGGCCGGCATAATGGGCGGGACTCTTCTTGTTGCTGTACTGGTGAACAGGAGGAGGGATATCCCAAGCCTAATCGCCTCCGCAGCCTTCCTCATCCTGGTATTTGAGCCCCAGGCTTTGTTTGACATATCGTTTCAGCTGTCATTCGCCTCAGTCATATCATTGGCAATGGCTGCTCCGTATCTGAAAATGGTTTATTCCAGAAATGCCGAGAATAATCTTGAAACCGGAACAAGTAGCGTCAAGCGCCGCATAATCTCATGGCTCGCCATCCCTGCCGCTGTAAGTCTTGCCGCCACCATCTGGACCGCCCCTCTTGTGGCCTATTACTTCAACCGGTTTTCTATAATATCGCCCCTGTCAAATCTTATTACAGTCCCCCTAGTAGGGCTTATAGTAGTCCCCTTGGGCCTCATATCCTCCATATTTATCCCTATCTCGCAGACAGTTTCAGGTCTGCTTATAAAGACAGACTCTCAATTACTTTCGCTGATAATATGGCTCACATCAAGGATAGCCGCCATCCCCATGTCCTCCATAAGGGTCGTTACTCCAAACATTTTTGAGATATCCCTGTTTTATATTGCAGTCGTCCTGTTCATTTACAGGGGCAGGATCATAGGGTGGAAACGGTTTTTCTATACCGTATCGGCCATTCTAATCATTTTGGAGTCTTTTTATTTTTTCAAGCCATTTTTTCAAAAGGAGCTGAGGGTCACCTTCCTTGATGTCGGCCAGGGTGAGTCAGCCCTTGTAGAGTTTCCCGGAGGCCAGCGGATGCTCATAGACGGAGGAGGCCTTCCAATGAGCGACTTTGAGATTGGAGAGAGGGTATTAGCTCCCTTCCTCTGGCATAAAAAGATCGGAAGGATTGACTATGTGGTCTTAAGCCATCCGAACTCTGACCATTACGGCGGCCTGCCGTTCATATTACGGAATTTTAATGTCGGCGAGATTTGGGAAAGCGGGGTCGAAGAAAAAAGCGAGGGTTATTTAGAGTTCAAAAAGGCAGTGAGAGAAAGCGGAGGGATTCACAAAAAGGTTGGAGACGGGGATCGTCTTTCTATTAACTCCGTATCAATTGATGTAATGAACCCGCCGAAAGATTATAAGACAAACAGCGACAGGGATGCAAACAACGGGTCGGTTGTTCTAAAGCTTGCCTATGGTAAAACATCTTTCCTGTTTACCGGAGACATAGAGAAAGAGGCAGAGTACCTGCTTTTATCTAAAGGTAATGAGCTGAAATGCACAGTTCTCAAGGTTCCGCATCATGGCAGCCTTACATCAAGCAGCATCGCCTTTCTGGACAAGGCCAGACCCGATAAGGCCGTATTCTCAGTGGGGTACAGTAACCAGTTTGGATTTCCTAAAGAGTCCATAACCAAGAGGTATAAGGATGTCGGAACATCTGCTTACAGGACGGACAGGGACGGGGCTATAATAGCGTCAACTGATGGCGTCAAATCAAGATTCATCAAGACTTTAAACCACGCCCTTTCCCGTTGACTTGCTGACCAGATTGTATAATAATATCCCTTATCTTTTAGGTCGAGGAGAGACATGTCCAAAGGCAGGATACTCGTTGTAGATGACAGCAGGCTAAGCAGGACATTGTGTACCGACATACTGGCGGCAGACGGGTTTGATGTTGAAACAGCATCTACAGGCATGGAAGCCCTGAACCTGCTGAAGGCCAGGGATTTCGACCTTGTCATACTGGATATGATACTTCCTGATATCAGCGGACAGGAGGTGCTGCATAGGTCTAAACAGATAAAGGCCTCAACGAACTTCATCGTCCTAACCGGTCACGCATCGTTGGACTCCGCAATAGAATGCTTGAAAAGCGGCGCCTCCGACTATCTTACAAAACCGCTAAACCCTGAAGAGTTCAAGATCATTGTAAACCGAAGCATTGAACAGAAGAGGCTATTTGAAGAAAATTCAGGACTAAAAAGGCTGACAAGGCTGTATGAGCTCAGCACGGTGATATCGACCTGCCTTGATAAAGAGAGATTCTACGAGGTAGTTCTTGATTCTATGTTACAGATAATTAACGGTAAAGTTGGAATATCGATATCGTATGACAGAGAACCTGTCGACTGGCATCTTAAAGCCTTCCGGGCAACCGACGAAGAAACGGCAAAAAATCTGGCAGATGCCCTTATATCATATCTAAAACTGCCTGAGTCCGAGACTGGACTGTCAGGCAGACACGAGATTATGAACCTTGAATTAAAGGTATTGGTGGGCCTTCCATATTCCGATATGGGTCCATTACTGCTTGTGCCCATCAGTCAGAATGACAGTATAGCAGGATACCTGGCCATATTCAGCGAATTGAATGGCTCATATAACAATTTAGACATCGAAAATGCCTCATTCATTGCCAACCAAGCCACTCTCGCCCTGGAAAATATCCAGCTTTACAGCCAGGCCTCGGAGCTCACTTATATCGATGACCTGACAAAGCTCCACAATATAAGATACATGGATATCGCACTGGAAAATGAGATAAAGAGGGCAAAACGCTTCAATGGACATCTCTGTTTCCTGTTTTTGGATATAGACTATTTTAAGAGTATTAACGACAGTTATGGCCACCAGATTGGAAGCAAGGTACTTATTGAGCTCGGACGTATATTAAAAGAGATAGTGAGGGAAATCGACACTGTAGCGAGGTATGGCGGCGACGAGTTTACGATCTTGCTTGTTGAGACAAACGCGGCAGGGGCGACGGTCATAGCAAACCGGCTGAGGGATATAGTTGAAAAACACCCCTTCATGACGGAAGAAGGGCTGTCTATAAGGCTCACTATTACCATAGGGGTTGCAGCTTACCCTGAACAGGCCTCCTCAAAGCAAGAACTCCTGACAGCGGCGGACAAAGCCATGTACAAAGGAAAGAATACAACCAGAAATATAGTCATTCTTGCTGAGGAAAAAACAGATTAAGATGAAAATGCGAAAGAGATAAACCTTTCATCGCTAACCGAAAAGGTAAGTATCTGATAATACCAATTCGCATTCAATTAAAGACGTTTGAATGCTCAGGTATAATACCAAGTAAGCTTTCGCCAATCTCAGAAGGAGATGTTTGAAAGCAACTTGGTATAAAATAGCCTTTGACAAAGGCTTGCCAGGGGAATAGAATATTTCCCGAAAGGATAGTATATAATGTTTGAGTTGTGTGAACAAAAATGTTCCCTGCCATTGGAAAGGGAGCGTGTCATAAGACTCATGATGTCTTTCAATGAACCCATGGTGGCCGCTCCACATCACGCTGTCCAGCAGACCCATGCCTACATCTGCACATTTAAAGAGGATGAAAAGGTCTCCGTCTACATTTACCTCTATCTAACGACAGAAAAGGTCGGGCTCATGTACAGGTATCTTGAAGAGCCATCCTCTGAAGGAAGCCCGACTGCAGAAGATGATGCTGTCCAGTTTGCGGAGGATATGGGTTTTCTGATGGATGATCTGAGATTTGATGTGCTCCTTATATCGCAGCAGGAGAAACTCCTGGCTACTATCCCCATGTTCACCCCTATAATACCGAATATTCAAGAAGAGATGCCGGCAGAAATAGTTGAAGTTGTGCCTGAAGTGCCGATTGAAGCTGCCGAAATTGTTATCGAGGAAACAAAAGCTGTAGAGAAACAATCTATTGTGCCTGAAGAGCCCATAAAAGCCACCGAAGCCGTTGTCGAAGAAACAGTTATAGAGGAACAACCTGAGGAAGAAAAGGTGCTGGAACAAAAGACTGAAGAAAAAGTTTGGGAACCAGAGAGATTCCTTAGTAAATTCAGGATGAGGGCAGCGGCAGCGAGAGTGAAAAATAATAAAGTATGAAAGACAAAGTAATAGATTATGCTTCATAAATCGTGGCTAATAGTAACTCAGGAGGTTTAAATGAAAAAGAGTTTAGCAATCTTGTCGCTGGTATTGTTGATGCAGGGATGTGCTGCAAGCCAGGCAAACAAAGATAAATCAATGATCCACTACCAACTGGGGGTATCATACCTGAACGAGGGGGACAGCACTTCCGCCCTTAGGGAACTGCTTGAGGCCGAGAAACTTTATAAGGACGATCCAAGGCTGTTCAATGCCCTCGGACTTTCTTACCGTCAGAAAGGTGAGATAGATTTATCCATGCAGCAGTTCAAAAAGGCCCTGTTGCTTGATCCAAAGTTTTCAGAGGCCAGAAATAACCTGGGGACTATATATCTAGAAAAAAAGATGTGGGAAAACGCCATAGAAGAGTTCACAAAGGCATGTGCTGACCTTCTCTACTCGACCCCTGAATATTCTTATACGAATATGGGATGGGCATACTTCAAAAAGGGTGACCCCATTAAGGCCATAGAAAGCTATAAAAAGGCCATAGAAAAGAACCCTAAGTACCCCAAGGCCTACCACGACCTGGGACTGGTCTACTTCTCTCTGGATAAAGCGGACAGCGCTATTAATGAGTACAAGACCGCACTAAGAATATTTCCTAACTACATAGATGCCTATTACGATCTTGGACTGGCCTATATCAAGCTCAACAAAAAAAGTCATGCACAGGATGCCTTTAAAGAGGTAGTCAGGATTGCTCCAGACTCCGAGACAGGGAGGAACGCTCAGGATTATATTGACCTTCTTATGAAATAAAGAAGCGTCTTTAAGTTTGGGGAATTAGTTAGTGTCAGGGGGAGCCCTGCACTAACGTCAAACCCACCACAATAAAGGAGTACACAATGGATGGCCTTGGAGAATATCTTAAAAAAGAGCGAGAGAAAAAAGGGATAACCCTCGAAGAGGCTTCAAAGGTCACCAGGATCAGAAAGGCCTACCTTCTATCCATCGAAGATGGTAACATCGGAATGCAGTCCCCTGTCTTTATAAAGGGTTTTCTAAAATCTTACGCAGAATTTTTAGGCATAGACAGCACTGTTGTCATAGAAAAATATAATGACATCCTGAATGAAAAAGAGGGTCAGGTCGGAGTAGAAAAGGGTTTTGAACTTGAACCTGTCAGTACTCGCAGAAGGTATCTCCTCCCTGCTGCATTAGCCATGGCCCTGATCACTGCAATATATATCCTGACAACTTCTGAAAAACCAGATACAACCCCACCGCAGGTTCAAAAGACCTCAAAAGTTGATGTTCCCGAGCAGAAACCTGTTTTGTCAAACACCACCGCCTATCAAACACCTCTAGCTATTATAACTACACCACAAACACAAATCTTCAAACCGATAACAACCAGCACCGCTACTCCCGCTATTCCCGTATCTCCCTCGCCTCCCAAACCGCCTGTCCAGACTGTTAAAATACCGGAAAAACCTGAAAAGCAACATTCCCTTATAGCCACGGCCAGAGAGCTTACATGGCTCCAGGTTACAGTTGATAATAACGACCCTGCAGAAGTACTTTTGAGGGAAGGGGAAAGCACTCGCTGGTTTGCCGACGGTAAGATCACCGTTGTTGTCGGAAATGCCGGTGGAGTAAACCTGACCTATAACGGGAAATTACTGGAAAGTTTAGGACCATCAGGGAAGGTTGTAACGAAGATGTTTCCGGAATAATCTGGCCTATCCCTCTGCCCTACCCTTCAATGACTGCAAAGGCCAAGGCAATATCCGCCTCATGTGAAATGCTAATGTGGATATCCTTTATTCCAAGTGATTCGGCCACCTTTTTTCCTATACCGTGAAGGATTATTTCAGGCCTTTTCCCCTGTACCCTTGCAACTTCAACATCCTTAAACCCTATCCCATTGCTTATACCAGTACCAAGGGCCTTCAGTACCGCCTCTTTAGCTGCGAAACGAGCCGCCAGGTATGGAGCCCGCTCTTTCTTGCTCTTACAGAAATTTGCCTCTTCATCCGTAAAGACCTTATTTATAAACCTTTCCCCGAAGCGTTCAACTGCCTTTTCAATCCTCTGGATACTTACTATATCAGTGCCAATTCCTATTATCATAGTGGTTGTTTCAATACCGCCTGATTGACCTTAACCAGTTCAGTCATCTCCCTGACAGCCTTGTCGAGGCCCACAAGGACGGCCCTTGAAATGATGCTGTGCCCTATGCTGAATTCCTCTATCTCCGATATCTTTGAGATGTTTTTTATGTTTATATAGTTGAGTCCATGGCCTGCATTTATCCCTAACCTTAACTTGCTCGCCGCCTTCACCGCATCAAGGATCCTCCCGAACTCTATCTCCCCTTCCTCTTTATTTGCCGCATCAGCGTACCTGCCTGTATGTATCTCGACGTAGTCAGTCCCGACCCTGAGGGCGGCCTTTACCTGGTCTATGTCCGGGTTTATAAAGAGGCTTACAGTTGTTCCGCCGTTTTTCAAGACGGAAATCTGTTTTGACAGGCCTTCCTTGTTCATGACAACATCAAGCCCTCCCTCTGTAGTCAGTTCAGCCCTTTTTTCAGGGACAAGGGTAACCATATCCGGCTTGACTTCGATT
>JAENJC010000034.1 GCA_016844545.1 Deltaproteobacteria bacterium
GGCTATCAAGCTTGATGGCGATAAGGTAAAGATGTGGCTTGAAAGGGGTGCCCAGCCGACCGATACAGCCGGTCAAATAATAAAGCGCGGCATGGTTGCTAAGTAATCAAGGTTATGGTCTTGGGGAAGAGTGGATAATAAGTTCGTCCTTGTCGGTGAAGTTGTCAGGCCTCAGGGGATAAAGGGAAAGTTAAAGGTTCGGCTCCTGGCAGATATAGATCTTTTCTCTACAGAAAAAGGTGTTTATCTGGAAAAAGGTAAAGGACCTGCTGCCTGCTATAAGGTTTTGTCGTCTCAACTTCACAAAGGGGCGGTACTCCTTGGGCTTGAAGGGATAGATACCATGAGCATGGCGGAGGGGCTGGTTGGCAGTCGAGTCTATACCGAGATGTCCACCCTTGAAAAGCTGCCAGAAGGGGAATACTACTGGTTTCAGATAATAGGCCTTGATGTCCTTACAGATGATGGACGCTCGCTTGGCAAGGTGACGGAGATACTCCCTACAGGAAGCAATGACGTGTATGTGGTAAGAGATGGATCGAAGGAATATCTTATCCCTGCCATAGAACAGGTTATTAAGGATATTGATGTTTCACTCGGCAGGATAGTTATCACCCCGATGAAGGGGCTTCTGGGGGAGGAATGAGGTTTGATATCCTCACCATATTCCCGGAGATGTTTGCATCGCCCTTTGAACACAGCATCCTAAAAAGGGCAAGGGCAGCCGGTCTTGTTGATATAAACCTTGTAAATATACGGGATTTTGCAGAAGACAGGCACCAGATGACCGATGATTACCCGTATGGCGGCGGCAACGGGATGGTTATGAAGCCTGAGCCGATAGTACGGGCACTCAGGGACGTGGAAGGAAGGTTTGGAAAAGGAAAGGTTATACTACTCTCCCCGTCTGGAAAAGAGTTTGACCAGGCTACTGCGAAAAGACTGAGCGCTCAGCAACATCTGGTACTGATCTGCGGCAGGTATGAAGGTGTTGACGAACGGGTAAGAAGCGGTTTTGTTGATGAGGAGATATCGATAGGCGATTATATCCTTACCGGCGGTGAGTTCCCTGCCATGATTATCGTTGATGCGGTTGCAAGGCTGGTCCCTGGTGTTTTGGGATGCTCAGAATCACCTGAAGATGAATCTTTTTCAAAGGATTTGCTTGAATACCCTCAATATACAAGGCCCCCGGAGTTTGAGGGGATGAGGGTTCCCGATGTTCTTCTCTCCGGCAACCATGCGGAGATTGTCAGGTGGCGGAGGAGAGAGGCCTTAAGGAAGACGATTTTGGTAAGGCCGGACCTTTTGGAAAAGGCCGACCTTTTAGATGAAGATAAAAAAATAATTAACGAGATCAAAGGAAGGGGGTAAAGAAATGCAGGCAATGGAACTGGTTGAAAAGGAACAGATGAGGGAGGATATCCCGGCATTCAGGGCAGGGGATACCGTTAAGGTGCATGCCAGGGTCATCGAAGGAGAGAAAGAAAGGCTCCAGGTCTTTGAAGGGGTAGTCATAAAGAGATCGGGTGGAGCTATGCGCTCAGCCTTCACTGTGAGGAAGATCTCCTACGGTGTCGGTGTTGAGAGGACATTCCCGACCCACTCACCTATGATAGACAAGATAGAGGTATTGACAAGAGGCAAGGTCAGAAGGGCAAGGACCTATTACCTCAGAGGCCTAACAGGCAAGGCGGCAAGGATAAAAGAGATCAGGCCGGAGATTGCAAAGAAGTCTAACGGATAGACAGGTTCTGGTTGATGCTGTCAGCCAGTAATCCCTTATCATGGACAGCTTCGAGAAGAAACTCTGGGGTGCCGGTTTCAGCCTTATCGCTGGTGTGGATGAGGCCGGAAGGGGTGCATTGGCCGGACCTGTGGTTGCGGCTGCCGTTATCTTTCCGCCACGAACCGAAAACTTCGGTTTAAGGGATTCAAAGAAGCTGACCGCTGCAAAAAGAGAGTCCCTCTTTAAAGAGATAGAGCAAAAGGCCGTATCTATTGGTATAGGTGTTGTTGGGCCTGAGGAGATTGACAGGATAAACATCCTCAGGGCGACACTTAAGGCGATGGAAGCGGCCCTTTCTTTTTTAACCCCCAGGCCGGATTACGTCATTATAGACGGTAACCAATCTGTTAAATGCGAGATTCCCCAAGAGACGATAGTCAAAGGGGATGACAGGAGCTTCTCCATAGCCGCAGCATCCATCATTGCGAAGGTCACAAGGGACAGAGTGATGACCTCCCTTCACGATAAATTTCCAGCTTATAACTTTCCAGGGCACAAGGGTTACGGAACGGAAGAGCACAGGATTGCCATATATAAATATGGTATGTCATCTGTACACCGAAAGAGCTTTGTATTAAAGACAAGAGAGGGCGAGCAGCTCTCGATATTTCTGCGTTAATTGCCTGCCATTTTCTCAAGCAAAAAGTTCTTGACAAAAAAAATGCAATACCATATAGTTACTCTTTTCAAAATCAGGAGGCTTTTATGTACGCTATAGTGAAGACAGGCGGAAAACAGTACAGGGTTGCCGCAGGAGATACTCTCAGGGTTGAAAGGATAGCAGGGGATAAGGGATCAAGGGTGGAGTTGACAGATGTCCTTATGGTGACAACCGACACGGATGTCAAGGTCGGTAAACCCACTGTTGCCGGGGCCAAGGTTGTAGGAGAGATCGTTGAGCAGGACAGGGCCAAGAAGATACTGGTCTTCAAGTCCAAGAGGAGAAAGAGCTCAAAGAAGATGATAGGTCACAGGCAGGATTACACTGCCCTTAAGATAAAAGAGATCGTAGCGTAAGGTAGGAGGGTTCCATGGCACATAAAAAAGGTGTTGGCAGTTCGAGAAACGGTAGAGACAGCGCAGGTCAGAGAAGGGGAATCAAGGCCTTCGGCGGACAGCTTATCAAGGCCGGAAGCATCATAGTCCGTCAGGTGGGAACCAAGATCCACCCTGGGAACAATGTCGGTATGGGAAAGGACTTTACTTTATTTGCCACTATACAGGGTGTTGTAACCTTTGAAAGATACGGCAAGGACAGGAAGAAGGTCAGCGTTTACGCACCTGCGCCACAGGCCTAAGATAGCTCTTTCAGATTTCTAATCAAGGGGAATGGAGGTATCCATTTCCCTTTTGTTTTTTGTACTCCATACACCCACCATTATGAAATTCATTGATGAAGTCAAAATATTTGTTGGTTCCGGCCATGGAGGCAGAGGCTGCGTGAGCTTTCGAAGGGAGAAGTACATCCCCAGGGGCGGCCCCAACGGCGGAGACGGCGGGAAGGGCGGGGACGTGATTTTTGTCGCTGACAGCCAGCTTTCTACCCTCCTTGACCTCAGATACCAGCAGCTGTACGTAGCCGAAGACGGTGAGCACGGCATGGGCCGGGACAAGCATGGAAAAGACGCAGAGGACCTTATTGTACGCGTACCTACAGGGACCGTTATAAGGGACTTTGAGACAGGGGAGGACCTCTACGACCTGACCCATGACGGAGAGAGGTTTGTTGCAGCCAAGGGCGGAATCGGCGGAAAGGGGAATGCATTCTTTAAATCAGCAACCCATCAGGCCCCGAAGTTTGCCCAGCCGGGGATGCCGGGCGAAGAAAACTGGCTTAAGCTCGAATTGAAACTCCTCGCTGATGTGGGCCTTATAGGGTTCCCGAACGCCGGAAAGTCCACCATCATATCAAAGATATCCGCATCAAAACCAAAGATCGCAGATTACCCCTTTACCACACTAACCCCGAACCTTGGGGTAGTGAGGGTAAGAGAGAACCAGAACTTTGTCGTAGCAGATATCCCAGGGATCATAGAAGGGGCCTCAGAGGGGCATGGCCTTGGACTTAAATTCCTCAAGCATGTTGAGAGGACGCGCCTCCTCATTCACGTCCTTGACCCATCGGATTTCACAAACAGGGACATGATAAACGATTATGAGGTCCTGAATAAGGAGCTAAAGCTTTACAGCGCGTCCCTTGCAAGGAGGCCCCAGGTAATAGTAGTAAACAAGATGGATCTTACCGAGGCCCCTGAGAAGCTAAAGAAGTTCGAGGCATACCTGAAGAGGAAGAGAAAAAAGGCGAGACTCTTTTCGGTCTCAGCAGCCACAGGCAAAGGGATAAAGGAGCTGATAGATTACACCTTTGACCTGCTCACAGAACTAAAGGCAAAATAAACCAGTCCCCGTATCCCCACACATAGGCCATACCTTTTTAATTATCCAGTTGACGACCTCATATTCCCCATGTATTAATAAGCCTAATAACAGCTCAAATCTAAAAACTACAGAGAGCACGAGATAAATTTTTAATATGGGCGGTTCGCGAACCGCCGTTGCCTGTTTTTCTTTGCGCGCTCGCTTAGAAGCGCCTACTTTTGGTTGCGGCTTTGCGTGAAACATATCTGAGTAGTTACAAAACGGTTATGAGAGGTGGCTATGCGGAGACATGGCAAGAAGAGATCTGTAAAGAGCGGCCTTCCACCAGGGACATTGGTGCATATCGGAGAAAAGAGCGATGAGGAAGTCAACGTAACAGTCATTGATTATGACGAGGGGAGCTTTCTCGAAAAGGCGCTGGAATCAACAGAAGAATGCCTTATTTTAAAAAACAGACCGACTGTAACATGGATCAATATGGACGGCATACATCAGGTAGACCTGATACGAGAGCTTGGAGACTGTTACGGTTTTCATCCACTTGTCCTTGAAGATATACTGAATACAGATCAACGTCCGAAGCTTGAGGACTACGGGGAATACCTGTATATAGTCCTTAAGATGCTCCACCATGAGAAGAATTCAGCGATAGTACCTGAGCAGATAAGCCTTATTGTGGGGAAAAATTTTGTATTCTCCTTTCAGGAGGGGATAAAGGGAGATGTATTTGATCCAATCAGGGAACGGATCAGGACCGGCAAGGGGCGCATAAGGAATATGGGGGCCGATTACCTTGCCTACTCACTCATTGATGCCATAGTCGACAACTACTTTGTTGTACTTGAGGATATGGGAGAAAGGATAGAGGAGCTGGAAGAAGAGGTTGCAACAAGGCCTGCCACGCCGACATTGAGCGGTATCCATAAGCTGAAAAGAGAGATGATCTTCCTCAGGAAGGCAGTCTGGCCATTACGGGAGGTTGTTGCCGCCCTGGAGAGAGGGGACTCTCCTCTTATTTCACAACCCACGCGGGTTTATGTAAGGGATGTCTATGACCACACCATCCAGGTTATGGATATGATCGAGACTTACAGGGACATGCTTACAGGGATGTTCGATATATACCTGTCGAGCTTAAGCAATAGGATGAATGAGGTCATGAAGTTCCTCACCGTCATAGGCACCATCTTCATGCCACTCACCTTCATAGTTGGGGTTTACGGGATGAACTTCCAGTTCATGCCTGAACTGGGATGGCGATGGGGATATTTCTCAGTAATGTTAATCATGACAGGTATAGCCGCAGGGATGATAGTCTATTTTAAGCGAAGAAAGTGGTTTTGAGGCGGAGCCTGACAGATGTATCTCTTTCTTATCACTTTTTTTCTTGTTTACGTGAGCATGCACTTCTATCTCTTCCTGAAAGCAAAGGCGGCATTTACCTTTGGGCCTTTGGTTAGTATACCCCTTATCCTTTTTATGGCAGGGATGGTATTTTCGCCTTTAACTATTCGCAGCCTCGAAAGATACGGACTGGAGTCGGCAGCAAGGCTGACAGCCTATATCGGGTACACATGGATGGGGGTTCTGTTTCTCTTTGTCTCGGCCTCAATCCTCATCGATCTTTGCCGTAAAACAGGCCTTCTGAGAATTCCCCCACGCATATCATTTTTTATCCCCATTCTTATTTCTATGTCCATTGCAACTTATGGCTATTTCGAGGCGCTGGATATTCGCACGGAGATGGTGATAGTCAAAACCCCGAAGATACCTAAGAGTATTGGGAGGCTGAGGGTCGTCCAGATTTCAGATGTCCATCTGGGCCTTATTGTAAGGGAAGAAAGGCTGAAGAGGATTCTGAATGAAGTGAAAAGTGCGGAGCCGGACCTCCTGGTGTCAACCGGAGACATGGTGGATGGGCAGATCGACAATTTGACAGGCCTTGCGGAACTCCTTAATGAGATCAGTCCACGATATGGAAAGTTCGCCGTAACAGGGAATCACGAGTTTTATGCAGGGCTCGCCAATAGCCTGGATTTTACGAAAAAGGCCGGGTTCAAGGTCTTGAGGGGAGAAAGTATTTCCGTCGCAGGAATACTCAATATCGCAGGCGTTGATGATCCTGCCGGAAAACCGTTCGGCCTCTTCGCTGACATCCAAGAAAAGGGGCTGCTCTCAACGCTTCCGCAGGAAACATTTACCCTCCTGCTCAAACACAGGCCTGAAGTGGATAAGGATGCTCGCGGTCTTTTTGACTTACAGCTTTCCGGGCATGTACATAAAGGACAGATATTCCCATTCAGCATTATTACAAGGCTTTTTTACCCGGTTCGAGCAGGCGAGCTGAATATCATTGACGGCGCCTCATTATACGTAAGCAGGGGATCAGGCACTTGGGGCCCTCCTATCCGCTTTCTCTCGCCCCCGGAGGTTACAGTAATTGATATTATGAGCAATTAACTTGAAATCCTCAAGATGTGATCTTGGTATTGGTTTCTATTTCAGAGTGTGTAATAATTAGGTAGCTATGAAGATTACGATGGTAAAGAAGATAAAGGAAAATGGCGAGGAGTGCAAAAAGTGCCTGCAGGTCACAGAGCGTTTAAGGGCTGGGGACGAGCTTAGGTTTATTGACAAGATCGTTTATGCAGACATGAGAGACCCGGACTCGATCGGCCATCGGCTGGCAACAGAGCATAATACCGACATTGCGCCCTTCTTTATAGTTGAAGATGAGGGTACTGTTTCTATCTACAAAACATATATGGAGCTTAAGAGAAAGGTGTTGAATAAGAAGGAAGAGGAATCTGAAAAGAAAAACAGTTCAAAAAATTTCGATATTAAAAGACTGAATAAAGAGTTTGAGACCAGAACACCGCAGGAGCTATTGGAGTGGGGGCTTAAGGAGTTTCATCCATGCATAGCTCTTGCATGGAGCGGCGCTGAAGACGTGGCTGTTGTTGATATGCTGGTAAAGATCAACCCGAAGGCGCGCATCTTCACCCTTGACACAGGAAGGCTCAATCCTGAGACATATGACTTAATTGACAGGGTGCGTGAAAGGTATGGCATTGATATCGAGGTCATGTTCCCTGACGCGGCAGAGGTTGAAGAGATGGTGCGCGAGCAGGGAGTAAACCTATTCTATCAGAGCGTTGAGAACCGTAAGTTATGCTGTAATCTGAGAAAGGTTCAGCCGCTGAAGCGCATGCTCTCTACTCTTGATGCCTGGATAACAGGTCTTCGCCGGGACCAGGCGGTAACGCGGACTGTCTTGAAAAAGATAGAGATAGATGAAACCTTTGGCGGAATCATCAAGCTGAATCCCCTTGCCGACTGGAGCCACAAAGACGTCTGGGACTACATTCATAAAAACAATGTCCCATATAATGAGCTTCACGACAGGGGTTATCCGTCCATAGGTTGCGCGCCCTGTACCCGCTCAGTCAAACCTGGCGAAGATATCCGTGCAGGCCGCTGGTGGTGGGAGTCTCCTGAAGGCAGAGAGTGCGGCCTCCATGTCAAGTCTAAGTAGCCATATCTGTTTAGGGTCGAAGGAGATGTTTTCAAATATAGTAAAACCGGGAAAGGGTTCATGCATATAAATATTGCGGAAAGAGAGCTGATAGACAAGATACTAGACAGGAAGGACAAGAAAACGCTTTTCATGAATGAGATATACCTTGGCGAGATGCTAAGGGAAATCCTTTTTAGTGCGAATGAATTTGTCCCATCGGAATCCGGTGCAGTTTTTCTCGATGACCCTTTGCTCAAACGAACTACTAAAGAGAGGGGAAGGCTTTACTTTATGGCCTGTTTTGGTGAGGGTTCAGAAAAACTCGCTGGAACTTTCCTTCCGGGCGATGTGGGTATAATTGGAGAAACATACAGAAGCGGATCACCCTATTTGAGCCGAGATGTGAGTAAAGACAGAAGTTTTTATCCCGGAGTTGACAAACAGACCAGCTATCAATCAAGGTCTATCATTGCCGTTCCTATCAAGATTAATGATTCTGTTATCGGCGTCATCGAGATGATCAACAGAAAGGATAAGATAAATTTCGACGAAAAAGACCTTGCTATCCTGGATATCTTTGCGCGCTATACATCTACTCTTATAACAAACGCTCTTGACGCCCTGATGTTTGAAGAACTATCAAAAAAAGATAACCTTACCGGTCTTTATAATGACAGGTATTTTTACGAAAGACTTTCAGTAGAGGTCAAACATGCCATAGAAAATCGCAAGCCACTTTCCATGATATTTTTCGATCTTGATCGTTTCAAGGAGGTTAACGATACACATGGACATCTCACGGGAAGCAGGGTGCTCAAGGAGGTAGCGCAACTGGTAGAAGATGTGCTGGCAGGCAGCGACGCCGTTCCTGTCAGGTATGGCGGTGATGAGTATGTGATTGTTTTACCGGCAGTCCCCCTTGACAAAGCCGCGGAATACGCTAAAAAGATATGCGACGTAATCGCTGGAAATACATTTATTAAGGAAGAAAGCATAGCAGGAGCCCCTCCCCTCAATATCAAAGGGTTAATCACCTGCAGTATTGGTGTTACCACCTTTGTCCCTCCCATTGATCAAGAGATTAGTCACAGAGAAGTCGAGGAAGGTCTTATCAAGGCCGCAGATTCCGCGATGTATGAATCAAAACGCAATGGGAAGAATAGGGTCACATCTACATCTAATCTATACCTTAAAAAGTAATTACTCTAGGCAAGAGTTCCTTAAACCAAGAGCCGAATTCCTGATTTAGAATCAACCTTCATTGCTGACAAAGATGCTTTTG
>JAENJC010000035.1 GCA_016844545.1 Deltaproteobacteria bacterium
TTACGTTATTCGAGGAGCCGAACCTTGAGAGGAGGACCTCTCCGCCTTTTAATGCCGCATCCACGGCTGTCTGCATGAATTCCATAGGTCAGAATATTATCACAAATCCTTCTATGCAACCAATTTTATTTGAAATATTGTCACCTCTTTGTTATCCTTTTCTTATGCGCTATGCAATTATCTCAGATATACATTCGAATTTGGAGGCACTGGAGGCCGCTCTAGCAAAAATATCGGAATTTAAAGTAGACGAGATCCTTTGCCTTGGGGATATCGTCGGGTACAACGCCAATCCCAACGAGTGCATAGATATTGTAAAGAGAACTGGGATCAGGTGCATCATGGGAAACCATGACTCCAGGGCATCCGGCCTTGAAGAGCCTGACAATTTCACACCTCTGGCCAAAGAGGCGGTATTATGGACCAGGGATCGGTTGAGTGAAGAGAATAAAGGGTTTCTGAGGAAATTGCCGAGGGAACTCATGATAGACAGATTCTTCATATTCCACGGCTCTATCCATGATACAGACCGCTACATCATTGATGAGAGGGATGCAATGGATAATTTTGAGATGCTGGGTAACATCCCTGGCGAACCGAAGACAGCTTTTTTTGGTCACACCCATGTGAGGGTTGCGGTGAGCCTACAGAGGGGAAGGGTCTTTCTGGAACAGGGAGAAGAACTGAGGCTCTCTGACTGGAAGAGGTATCTGATAAATCCCGGAAGCGTTGGACAGCCGAGGGACGGGGAGCCATCGGCATCATTCCTTGTCTATGACGAGTTTAACGAGAAAGTCAACTTTTACAGGGTTGATTATGAAATGGCCGCAACCCAGAAAAAGATCATAGAGGCTGGTCTGCCTGTGGAACTTGCGGAGAGGCTTGCATTAGGCAGGTGACATCTCTTCCTTCCCAACCACCTTGGCTATGACTATCCCCAATTCATATAGACCCATCATTGGCAGGGCCATTAGTATCTGCGAAACCACGTCTGGAGGGGTTATTACCGCTGAGATGATGAATATAAGAATTATGGCGTACCGCCTTTGTTTCACCAGCCACGAACCTTTCAGGACCCCGACCTTGGCCAGGAAAAAGACAATTGGTGGGTATTCAAATATGAGTCCGAATATGAGGAGCATCTTTGATGAAAAGGAGAGATACTCATTTATGGAAGGCATGGGCCTCAGTATGTCGGAGGAGAAACTCATCAGGAATTTGAAGATTGACGGGAATACTACATAGTAACAGAAGGTGGCGCCAAGTAAGAAAAAAAAGGTAACGGATATCGCAAATGGAAGGGCATACCTCCTTTCATGTTCAAGGAGGCCCGGGGCTATAAACCGCCAGAGTTGATAGAGTATGACAGGAAATGCCAGACAGATGCCTGAGGTTAAGGCGAGCTTAAAGTAGGTGAAAAAACCCTCTGTAAGAGTTGTAAACACGAGAGGTGAACCGGCAGGCATCGCATTGAGAATCGGCCTCATGAGGAATTCAAATATCTGTTCTACATAGGCGTATGATACGAGGAAACCGATGCCAATGGCTATAAAAGACCTTATGAGCCTTGTCCTAAGCTCGGCCAGATGGTAAGTTAAGGGTAGCAGCTTCTCATCGGCCATCTCTAAACCGCTTCTTCATGGCCGGGGGTTTCAGATCCATTGTCCTTGCCCTTCTTAGTCATTTCTTCTTCAGGTTTAAGTGATGCCCCTTTTGGTTCAGATTCAGCTGAAACGGTACTTTTATGGCCTGTTTTGGGCAGTTCAGTCGCCTCCATTATATCGCCCTTTATGTCGTCAGCAGTCCTCCTGAAGGCAGAAAGCCCCTTTGCGAGAGACCTGGCTATCTCCGGCAACTTATCAGGGCCAACGACTATCAATGCCACCACCAAAATCACTATCAGTTCCGGCATGCCTATGCCAAACATACGGACTCCAACGCGTTAGATAGTGACAAAATAAACCTTTTGGATGGGGGTGTCAAGGCGATTGACTCAACTATCGGTTGCTCGAATTGTCATGACCCTAAGATGGGCCTCAACGGAGAGAGCCAGGGCATCAAGGTTGTACCCGCCTTCGAGGGCGGAAAGAACCTTTCCTTTGCAGCATCTTTCAGATATATCCAGCACTATCCTTGTCATCTCTGCGTATGAATCCTCAGTCAGCAGAAGACCTCCAAGGGGGTCATCCTTATGGGCATCAAACCCGGCAGATATGAGGATAAACTCAGGAGAGAATTCCAGTGCCCGTTCATAAAGGGCTTCCCTGAACTTCTTCATAAACTCTTCAGAAGGAGTCCCTGCCCGCATAGGGGCATTTATGGTATAACCCTCCCCCTTCCCCTCACCTGTCTCGTGGTAAGAGCCTGTACCGGGATAATGAGGATATTGGTGTGTAGAAAAATAAAGGACCGAAGGGTCGTCATAGAAAGCTTCCTGTGTTCCGTTCCCATGATGAAGGTCCCAGTCAACGATCAGGACTTTTTTTATGCCATGCCTCTTTTGTAAATGTCTTGCGCCTATGGCTACGTTGTTAAAAAGGCAAAATCCCATCGCCTGGTCAGGGGTTGCATGATGCCCTGGCGGCCTTACAAGGGCCATCCCGTTTTTGATCTCCCCAGACATTATCCTGTCAATCCCGGTCAGTATCCCGCCGACCGCAAGCAAGGCAACCCTGAAAGAATCCTCTGATATTAGGGTGTCGGGTGTAAGTGCGGTAAGGCCTTCATCCCAGGCATTTTTTATAGCCTCCAGGTGATCTCTTGAATGGATGAGGAGTATATCTTCTTCCCCGGCAGGTTTTGGCTCAATAAGTACAAGTTTTTCCAGAAGACCGGACTTACGAAGTCTGTCCATAATAGAGATCAGCCTGTCAGAAGATTCCGGGTGGCCGAACCCTGTATCATGTTTAAGGTAATCCGGGTGATATATGATTCCTGTCTTTGACATATTTTTGAAAGCAGTTTGCGGAATAAAATATTCCCCCTTAAAAGCTTTATTCAAGATATCCTTCCTCAAAATCGTTGTCAAATCCAACCTTCGGCCATTTCATTTATCCAGAGGCATCACTAATCATCAATCATCCTCTTCCCTGAATCCTTTTTCTCCATGTTTATTGCGCCCTTTCTCATGTCCCTCACCCTTTCTCCGCCAATCCCCTCACCCTCACCAGTCTTGTCCGTTCCGTAACTCCTTCCTCCCATATTGACCCTGTGGCAGTCGAGGCACCTTCCGATATCCTCCTTTATCCCTTCTTCTCGGTGCTCGGCAATGATACCCCTGCTTGAGTGCTCGTGACAGTTCATGCAGGTGTACTTCCTGTAGCTACTCGTATCATGGCATTTTTTGCATGCCACCTTGTGGTCTTTATCCAGGAAGAAATATTTATCATGGTTGTATGTAGACGGCTTCCATGCCTTTGTGCCGTGGCAGTCACCGCAGCTTCCTATGGCCCCCATCTCGTGCATCTCATCCTTTGGCGCTTTGTTATGGCAGTCAATACAAGGTTTTGCTGATACCCGTGCATGATTAAATGTTACCTCTTTCCACTTTCTGGTGTTATGACATTCTGAGCAGTCGCCTGCATATTTTTCTTTATGGGCCTTATCCCCCTCACCACTATGACAATCCATACACTTGGAGAATTTGAAGGCATCGTGATCCATGCCCTTGGTTATCTTTCCCTTCTGCCCCAGGTGGTCTGTATGACAGATAAGACAGTTCTTTCCTTTCATCCTGTTGTGGAGGTCTATCACGGCTGGTTTCTTCCCTATCTTCCCTTCAGGGTGACACTTTGCTACAGAACATGACTCGGAGGCAACCAGTTTAAATGGGGCGTGACAATCCTTGCATCTGAGTTTCCTGTGGCCCTCAACCAGGTCTCCGGTAGAGTAAAGTGGGGCCGGGTATTTCATCCCAGCGAGAACAAGCTGGCCCGCAAGCAGGCATCCAATGAACAGCCAGAAGGAATAACTCTTTTTCATATCTTAAAACCTCCGTAGTAAAGCGCTGCAATGGCATGATAAACTACCATCACTCCAAGGATAGATATCACAGGCATATGATATGTCCGCCATTTAGAAAGGGCCTCAGAGGCGGTTGCCAGGCCGGTGAGACTCTCTTCAATCTCCTTTTCCGACAATCCGTCTTTTTTAAGGCCCGCTTTTTTTAATCTCAGCTCTGCCTTGACATTGTCGTAAACATATCTCCCTATAAGGCCGCTGATGAATGCGATAAACATGAATATAAGCGTTATGATCGCCACAATGCCGTGAAAATGAGTCCCTGTATGGATAAATATGATAACAGTGCCTGCAATGGCCAGCCATTCATGCGCTCTCAGCCACCCCTTCACCCCTCCGCTTTTAAATAACTTCTTCCTCTTCCTCATGGAATAACCGAAGGAGAGGATGACCAGAAGGGTCCCTACGATGCCTGTAAGTAGTCTGTGTCCCCTTAGGCCATATATATCGAGTATCTGCTCCACAAGTATGGCGTTTCCAACTACTAGGAACACCGTTAAAAATAAAGCTGAAAGCCTGTTAACGACTAACTTCATAAAATTCTTCCTTAATCCTTTTTCCGCAGATACTTTACCCCGTTTATCATTGACGACATGAGGCCGTTCTTTTCCTTGATATCATGCATTACATTACCTCCGAGGTGCAGGGCGAGGTAGACCAGGGTAAAGATGAAACCGAATTCGTGTACCTCTTTCAGGCCGTCTTTCAATGCCTTTCTTGCCTCTTCACCCATCCCGCCGACGACGAGTGAGCCAGGGAACATATTAAACTCAAGCCCTGAGAGGATGAACCCTGTCACCATCTGGGATACAAGAACCACAAAAAGCACAATATATAAAAGGGCCGCTACTGGGTTGTGGCCCACCGCTTGGGGCGGAAGCCCCCTGAACCCGCTAAGAAACCACCTTACATTGGCCTTGATCCCTTCATACTGTTCCTTTGTATGCGGGAAAAGGTCTCCCCACTTAGCGTACCTGTTCCCGACAAAACCACGCACAACCCTTAGCGTAAAAAATAAGGCCAGGAGATACCCGACATAGGAATGGACCTCTTTGACTACCCTTCTCCCTTCCTTAGGCATACCGAGGTCCTTCCCGACCTCCCAGAATATCCCCAAAACGGCCAGGACAATAACCGATAGGGCGAGTCCCCAATGGACCACCCTGTCCTGCCAATCCCAAACCTTTACCTGTTCTCTTATCTCTTCCATTTTATTCTCCTTTGTACTTAATTTTGGGGCTTGTGAAAGCCATTTATTGAACGGTCCTTCATCATCAACCCCTTCCTTATGATCGTCCCATCATCAGAGTCTATCTTCAACTTTATCTTTTCTCCTTTTTCAGTCATTATCTTTATTTCATAGACGCCGTCTTCAAACTCTGCCTCCAATACCTTTCCAGGCACCTCTTTATTTGCGATATTTAAAGCATCCTCGAGTGTTACCCTCGCTGCTGAGGGCAAAACCGCATGTTCCTAAAATTAAGATCAAAGTCATTAAAAAAAACTTACTCATATCATCCCTCTTATTTTCAAAAAAACCTGTCTTCATATTATATGCTTATAATATAAACGGTATTAGATTAAAGTAAGGTTAATAACAGTCAGTCAGGGTAGTGGCGGTAAAGTGGAAAAGAGGCAGGGTGTAGAGCTGGGAGTCATTGCGAAGGTAGTCTTGACGACTGATTGGGCCGGTATTAGCCATTTTAACGACTTTTTTTCCGTTTGACAACCTTGGGAGGCGCAGGCTTTTTCTTAGCTGCTATCCTTTCCTGTATCCCTTTTATTCTTAACTCCAGGACCCTTTCGTCGTGGTACGTCCCTCTAAGGAGTTCCAATATTGAAAGGGCCTCCTGGAGGTTCCCGTCCTCCTCTTTGGCCAGGGCGATCTCAAACCTGGCATCGGCTGCAAACCTGCTGTTGGGAAACTCTTCCAACAGCTCTTCAAACTCTTTTATTGCCTCGCCTGTCTTTCCTTCCAGATAATAGGAGTTGGCTATCTGGTAGTGTACATCGTCTGCGTAATCTATGTCAGGATGCTCTTTCAGTATATTTTCGTACTGTTCCCTGCCCTTGCCAAACTCCTTCAAAAGTACGTAGCACTGCGCCATCTGATAGATCGCCTTGTCGGCCTCTTTCGGGAATACCTTGATAAAATGCTGATATTCGGCTATTGCCCCCTTCAGGTCTCCGAATTTATCCTTATAGATATCTGCTACTTTTCTCTGAGCGTCTGGCGAAAAAGGGCTTTCCGGGCTCATCTCAACAAGCCTTCTATATGCCTCTATAGCCTTCCAGTAATCCCGCAGGTTGAGATAGTTGATATTCCCGACCTGATAGAGAGCATCGGTTGCGAGATGCCCCTTTGGGTAATCCAAGACCACCTTCTCGTATTGGGCAACAGCCTCTATGTATTTCTCCGCCTCCCACAGCTCCTCACCCTTTTTGTATGCCTCCCCGCCAGACCTGTCGCAGGCGGTCAAATGGAACATCAAGACAGAGATCAATATAAGATGCCAGTAAAATAGGGGCGAACGGCCGTTCGCCCCTACAAACCGACCCCTGACCCCTGATCCCTGACCCCTTTCTTTATTCACCCTTTTCCTCTTCTTCTTTCTCGGCAAGACGTGCCACACCTACTACCTTTTCGCCGCCTTCTACCCATATCAGCTTCACGCCCTGGGTGTTTCTTCCTATCACGGATATCCCTTTTACACCGGTCCTTACAACCTTTCCGTTACTGGTTATCATCATTACGTCATCATCATCTGTGACCTGCATGACGCTAACAACGCTGCCGTTCCTCTTGGAGGTCTTTATAGTGATGACTCCCTTCCCTCCCCTATGCCGGAGAGGATACTCTGTCAGGTCGGTCCTCTTCCCGTAACCGTTCTCTGTGGCTGTCAATATGGTTGTACCTTCAGCAATCACCTGCATGCTGACTATAACGTCGTCATCCTCAAGTTCAATACCCTTGACGCCCCTTCCTACCCTTCCGATCTCCCTTACCTCTTCCTCCTTGAAGCGGATGGCCTTGCCGTTCTTTGTGCTAAGGATTATATCCTTACTCCCGTCTGTAATATCCACAGCAACGAGGCTGTCTCCCTCATCAAGGTTCAGCGCAATGATCCCTCCTGTCCTCGGGTTTGAGTACGCCATAAGGTCTGACTTTTTGACTATGCCGTTCTTTGTCCCCATGACGATGTTCCTGTCCTTGGAAAATTCCCTTACAGGAAGCATGGCAGTTATCGCCTCGCCTAGTGCTAGACTCAGGAGGTTCACAATCGCCTTACCCTTTGTAGTGGGGCCGCCGAGGGGAAGCTCATGCACCTTCAGCCAGTACACCTTCCCAATGCTGGTAAAAAAGAGGATGTAGCTGTGGGTTGAGGCTACGAAGAGGTGCGCCACAAAGTCCTCTTCCCTGGTGGTCATCCCCATCTTCCCTTTCCCTCCGCGATGCTGAGATCTGTATAAGCTCAAGGGGTTCCTCTTGATATACCCGGTGTGGGATACAGTTACAACCATATCCTCCTCTGCAATCATGTCTTCGATGCTTATATCCTTGCTCTGATCGATTATCTCGGTGCGCCTGTCGTTTCCGAACCTGTCCCTTATCTCCCTCAGTTCGTTAACAATGATGTTTAGGAGGAGCCTCTCACTCCCAAGTATCTCCTTCAGACCTTCTATGGTCTTCAGGGTCTCCCTGTGCTCATCCATTATCTTGTCCCTCTCAAGGCCTGTGAGCCTCTGGAGTTTCATGTCGAGGATGGCCTGGGCCTGGACTTCCGTAAACCTGAACCTTGCGATCAACTTCCCCTGGGCGTCCTTTGGAGACAATGCCTCTTTTACGATGGTGATAACCTCGTCCAGGTTCTCCAGCGCTATCTTAAGCCCCTCCAGGATATGCGCCCTGGCCTCCGCCTTTTTAAGGTCAAAGATGGTGCGTCTCGTAACCACCTCTTTCCTGTGTTTCACAAAGCACTGAAGGGTCTCTTTCAGAGTCAGTACCCTTGGCTGGCCGTCTACAATTGACAGGTTTATTATCCCAAAGGAATCCTGCATAGAGGTATACTTGTACAGCTGGTTTATAATGGCCCCTGCTATCTCGTCCTTCTTAAGCTCTATAACTATCCGCATCCCCTCTCTATCCGACTCGTCCCTCAGGTCAGCGATCCCTTCTATCTTCTTGTCCCTGACAAGCTCAGCAATCTTCTCGATCAGCCTTGCCTTATTGACCTGGTAAGGGAGTTCGGTGACTATTATCGCCTCTCTCTCACCCTTCTTCTTTTCAATGACTGTCCTTGCCCTCATCTGTATGATACCGCGGCCGGTCATGTAGGCCTGCGCTATTCCTTCTTTCCCGTGGATAAAACCTGCCGTGGGAAAGTCGGGGCCTGGGATATGCGCCATCAGTTCGGGTATGGTTATATCCGGATTGTTTATCAGGTCTATCGTCCCATCAATAATCTCTTTCAGGTTGTGTGGCGGGATATTGGTGGCCATGCCGACGGCAATTCCTCCTGAGCCGTTGACAAGGAGGTTCGGATATTTGGCCGGCAGGACTAAGGGCTCCACCATTGAGTCATCGTAGTTCGGTCCGAAGTCCACGGTATCCCTGTCTATGTCTTCGAGGAGCTCCTCTGCAAGCTTTGACATCCTTATCTCTGTGTAACGCATAGCAGCGGCAGAGTCGCCGTCAACGGAGCCGAAGTTCCCCTGGCCGTCAATGAGAGGACAGCGCATGGAGAAGTCCTGGGCCATCCTGACTATGGAGTCGTAAACAGCCACATCGCCGTGGGGGTGGTATTTACCTATGACGTCTCCGACAATACGGGCCGACTTCTTGTAAGGCTTGTCGTGGGTATTACTAAGCTCGTTCATGGCAAAAAGTATACGCCTGTGAACCGGCTTAAGCCCGTCCCTCACATCAGGGAGGGCCC
>JAENJC010000173.1 GCA_016844545.1 Deltaproteobacteria bacterium
GGTCTCTCTAGACCCCTATTCTCTTAATGCACGGATGCTCCTTGGTGGGCTCTATTCAGTGACGAAGAACAGCGTCAAGGCCTTGGAAGAATATAAGACAGCCATATCTATAGATCCTGAGAAACCGGATGCCTATTTTTACATGGGAACCATATATGCGGATATAGGGGAATTTGATAAGGCGCTGGAGATAATGAAACAACTTCTTAAAATAGACCCAGACTCGCTCCTTGGCAACTACTACATAGGAAGGGTATATGCCAATAAGAAGCTCTTCTCCGAGGCGGAGGTTTATTTCAAAAAGGCGCTGGAAATCAAGCCTCACTTTGATTCCGCCATATTAGACCTTGCCCTCGTATATGAAATAGAGGGTAAGATCGACAAGGCCATTGAACTGTACAAGGAGATGCTTGCATCTCAGGGCCACAATCTGAAGCTTAGAAGCAAGCTTGGGGAGCTTTATATAAGACAGCAGAAGCTGGGAGAGGCTCTGGGAGAGTATAAGGAGATAGAGAGATTTGAGGCTGGGAATATAGATGCCAGATTAAAGATAGGGCTTATCTATCTGGAGCAGGACAAGCATGATGAGGCTATAGCCGAGTTTCAGCTTATCCTGGCCGCAAACCCAGAACTTCACAGGATAAGGTATTACCTGGCCATGGCCTATGGTGAAAAAGAGAACATGGAAAAGGCGATAGAAGAGCTAAAGAAGATACCTGAGGGTGCGGATGTCTATGCAGACTCCATGATGTATCTGGCCTCATCCCTTGCCCGAAAGAAGAAGTTTGATGAGGCCATCGGTTATGTAAAAGAGGCTCTGAGGATTGAGCCGGAACTGGTGACGGCCTGGTCGATGCTGGGGACACTCTATCAGGAGAAAAAAGATTACAAGAATTCTGTAGACGCTTTCAGAGAGACTGTAAGGCTGGAGCCTCAGAATGCGGGGAATTATTTCAGTCTTGGCGCGGCATACGACAAGCTGGAGAGGTTTGATGATATGGTGTCTGCCATGAAAAAGGCCATAGAGCTTGATCCCAAGCATGTCGGCGCCCTTAACTACCTGGGCTATTCATATGCCGACAGGGGGATAGAGCTGCAGGAGGCGGAGGGGCTGATAAGGAAGGCCCTGGAACTCAAACCAGGGGATGGATATATCACTGACAGTTTAAGCTGGGTGCTTTATAAAAAGGGGAACCTGAAGGAGGCCCTTGAAGTGATAAAGGAAGCGGTCCGTATTGTTCCCGATGATGCGGTAATAATTGAACATGCAGGCGACCTCTATTCAGCTATGAACGAGAAAACAGCGGCCCTGGAGTTTTATCAGAAGGCCATTGACCTCGATCCGAATAATGTGAAGCTGATGGAAAAGGTCGAGAAGCTGATAAAAGAGATGGGTAAATGAGAGAGTGGTCAGGGGTCGTCGTACTACTCACAGTGTCTGCTATTTATCTTGCTGGCTGTGCCGCCAGGCAGGAAATTAAACCTTCAAAAACCATTCCTGCTGCCGGTGAAATCATCAGGCTTATGGAGGAGACCCGTGGAAAGGTCTATTCCCTGAAGGGTATGGCTAATATCAAGGGAACCTATAACGGCAAGGACAGTAACGTCAAAGAGGTATTGGTCGTAAAAAGACCTTCAAAGATAAGGGGTGAGACTGTTGGCCTGTTTGGTAATCCAGCGTTTACCTTTGCCCTGGACGGACCGGCTCTCAGCATTTACAAACCTGCGGAAAACGTCTTTTATAAAGGGAGTATCTCATCCCATGAGATACGGCTTCCATTCCCTCTGGACGAAGTGGGGGGTGAGGAATTGGCCAATATCCTTCTGGGCGGTATCTCACTGATTGAATACGGTAACAGTGACATCGAGTTTTCGGAAGCCGAAAATAGTTATATACTCACCCTGCACTCCCCGGATGGATTCAAGAAACAGGTGATTACAACAGACACCAGGAACCTGCGGCTCAAGAAGAGCGAGACAATTGATGGTGAAAGGGGAATGACATTATCCGCAACATTCGTGAACTATCAGGATATTGGCAGTCTCTCTTTTCCAAAGGAGATAAAGATCCAGTTCGCCAACAGGCCTGATACCCTCTGGATTAACTATGAGAATATAGAGCTGAATACAGATTTGTCGGATGAGCTGTTTGTCCTCACACCACCTTAAAATACCACCAAGCATAGGAGATGATAGATGGGGAGCAATCGATGAAATTCATAAATGTATTATTATTGGCATTTGTTCTTTTTTCCTTTACAGGATGCAAGAAGGCGGAGGCCCCGCCTACGGCCAATAAGGCTGAAGGACCCCCGGCATATGGGGATACCATTGTCGTTGGTTCCATTGGAGATGCCTCCAACCTTATCCCCCTTCTGGCATCTGACAGCGCATCCCACGACATTGCATGGCTTATCTACAACGGCCTTGTCCGATACGACAAGAACCTTAATCTTGAAGGAGACCTGGCTGAGTCATGGGAGGTCTCGAAAGACGGCCTTGGGATAACCTTTCATCTCAGAAAGGGTGTTAAATGGCATGATGGCGCTGATTTTACCGCTGATGACGTCATGTACACCTACAAGGTGACCATAGACCCTAAGACCCCGACCGCATATTCAGGCGACTTCCTTATGCTGAAGAAGGCGGAGGTACTGGACAAATATACATTCAGAGTGACATACCCAAAGCCATTCGCCCCGGCCCTTGCATCCTGGGGGTCAGCCATTTTGCCTAAGCACCTCCTGGAAGGAAAGGAGATAGCTAAGTCCGAACTGGCAAGGCATCCAATTGGGACAGGCCCATATAAGTTCGCAGAATGGAAGACCGGTGAAAAGATTGTCCTTGAGGCAAACCCTGAATACTGGGAAGGGAGGCCTTACATAGAACGTTATATATACAGGATAATCCCTGACCAGGCCACTCTCTTCCTGGAGCTGAAATCAGGCGGAGTGGACTATACCGGACTAACTCCGTTACAGTATGCGAGACAGACAGAGTTTGCGGAGTTCAAGAAGAACTTCAACAAGTATAAATACCTTGCCTTTGCGTATACATATATGGGGTACAACCTGACGAACCCGATCTTTCAGGACAAAAGGGTGAGGAAGGCGATATCTTACGCCATAGACAAGCAGGAACTGGTGGACGGCGTGCTGTTGGGGCTTGGAAAGTCGGCTACTGGTCCTTATAAGCCAGGGACATGGGTTTATAACGACAAGGTGGAGAGGTATGATTTTAATCCGCAGAAGGCCAGGGAGCTGCTGGCAGAGGCCGGATGGAAGGACACAAACGGAGACGGCTTGCTGGATAAGGACGGAAAGCCCTTTGAGTTCACCATAATGACAAACCAGGGGAACGACAGCAGGGCAAAGACGGTGGAGATAATCCAGAAGAAGCTGAAGGAGATAGGGATAACAGTTAAACCGAGGGTCATGGAATGGGCCTCATTCCTGCAAAGGATTGATAAGAAGGACTTTGAGGCAGTGGTCCTGGGATGGACGATCGGTCAGGACCCGGACCTCTTTGATATCTGGCACTCCAGCAAAACCCAGCCGAAAGAGCTGAACTTCATCACCTACAGGAACCTTGAGGTGGATGAGCTTTTAACAAAGGGGAGAGAGACCTTCGATCAGGA
>JAENJC010000036.1 GCA_016844545.1 Deltaproteobacteria bacterium
CTATAGGGGCATCAAAAGAAAGGGTCTGATTCCTGGATTTATCTACAGAGGTAGAAACCATCAGGGCTGAGAAGTCTTTCTTGCCGTAATCCATGTAACCAAATGAAGGCGGCGCCGGCTCCTTAACCTCCGGGAGCTTAATCACCATTTCAGGAGCAGATACGCCACCCCCTGGTCCCACTGGTAGGGTCCTGTGAATCTCGTTAATAACCCTATCTGTTTCAACCTTCAGAAATAAACCGGTCATTTTTCCGAATGTCTTCCCTCCGAGAGATTTCGCAAAGGACAGGCCTATCCCCCCTGCAGTGTTCTCAACTTCCCTTGTTGCCTGTGGCAATTCAATCCATCTTTCTATCCCAGGATATTCAGACATCTCTTTTGCATTTTTCAGATCTCCTAAATCCGACCTCCTCGATGCCGCGGCTGCACCTGAGGCTAAGAGGCCCACTGTTCCACCTGTTGCCTTGGTTGTCCCCTTGACAGCGGCTCCAGATGCCCAGAAGGTCGTTCCGGCAATACCCCACTTGACCTTAGGTGGTGTCAGTTTCTCCAAATCCAGGGTAGCTATATTATAAGACTTCTTTAATTCCTCTCGGGCCTCGTTCGCCTCCTTTTTAGTAAGCTTTCCCGCTTTTTCTTCCGCATCAATGACTTCTACCGCTGTTTTCAGGGTTTCAATCCAGGATTTCTCCAGTGCCTCTTTCAGGTTTGCGAAGGGGCTGAGGTTCTCCGAAGTCATGTCCCTCGCTATAACCATCTTGAAACCAGCCTTTACCCTTCTGATGTCCAACACACCTGTTGTCTTTTCATCGAAATCATAGAGAGCTCCGTAGATAATGGCATCTACTCCAAGCTTCTTCCCAAGCTCCATAGGGTTTGTCAGGTCAAGCTGTTTACCAAGAGTAATGCCGAGTTCATTTTTCAAAATCTGATTCACTTCTGCAAGAGGCTTACTATTGTAACCAAAATAATTAAGCTCTTTTTCAAATGCCTGGCGGATTTTATCCGGCGCTTCTACATCAGTCGTATGGTTAAGCACAGGAAGCACGGCCACTGTCTTGATCGGATTTGACGGATTATATGTAAGCCTCGGCTTCATAGGCGCACAGCCAAAGGCAAAGAGCATAACTGCAAACAACAAAGTGACCGTACACAGTCTTGTTTTCCGCATCTAACAAACCCCCTCTTTCTGAAGAATAAACTATTTTCCGCCTAAGCTCACTTCAACGGTATTGGCACTGGCGCCTATAACCTTTACAGGCGTGCCTCCCACACTCTTATTAGCAAGGCCATCAGCAAGGTTCTGTGCCGTCCCTTTCATTTCAACGTCAAGAACTGCCGTACCCCCTTCAAGGCTCCTCTGGTAGATAGCCTGGACTCCCCTTACCTTCCCCTGTACCATATCCTTAAACTTTACAAAATTGGAATACTCGCCGATGTCCCTGACCTTCAACTGGATTAACCCGCCGCCTGAGGTCTCGGCTGTCCATTTTTTCGTGATCTGTTCTATCATCTTCTCTGAAGCTTCTCTCGCCGCCCTTTCCAACGCCTCTGTCCCGCCGGTTACCTGAGAGATGTGCCTGCTCACTCCGTGTCCTCTTGTAGAGGCAAGAACTCCTCCATTATCGACCCTTAAGGCGCTGACTGTGATATCTGCCAGGTACGATCCTACGTTGCTGCCGCCTGTTCTCGGCCCTTCTTTAGCTAACGCCTTTCCTTTGATTACAACCTCGGCGCCCAACTGCCTCCCTATGCTTATCGCCCCAGAATCTGTCAGATCAGCAATCCTATAGGCATTTGATACCTCTATCTTCCCTGTCGCCACAGATGAATCGACGACATTGAACCCCTTTGCAAGGAACTCTTCTTTTAAAGCGGTTTCAGACGCTGCCATATCGTAATTCTGGCCTTTAAACTCGCTTTTTCCATACCACCAGAAGACATAAAACTCCTGCCCTATGTTCTGCTCCGCAATCATGAATAACACCCTCGGCTTCTCCACTTTCTGCATAAGCAGACCCAGCGCCCCAAGGTCGTTTTTCAATCCTCCTGTAGCCACTGTGGCCTGTATAGATACTCTGTAGAGAGTGCCCTCAGCGGCCCCTTCAGAGATTATCTTGAAGCTCTGAATGTACCCCTGGCTCTGGGAAAATATCTTGTCACTCAAGAGCTGATAGTTCTGTACCGCGGTCTCAGAAGATATCATCGCTCCGACAGCCTGCTCAACTGCCTTTCTCTGAGCATCCTTTAAGGCATTATCCCGGGCTATAGCCTTGTTTCCATCTTCTATAGCCGCTATCCCGTCAGCCGTGACGGTCTGAGCCTCCTCAGCATGAACTACAGTGAAAGATGAAAAGCAAAAAGTTAACAGCATCAATGCATAGAAACATGGCTTTAGCCATGTTAACAGGCCTGAAGGCCTGTTTCTACTGACCCCTGACCCTTTACGCCCTTTAGGGTACTGACCCCTGACCTCTGATTTCATAGTTCCCATTAGAAGAACCTCAATTCGTCTTTTAATTTCCTTATAATAAGAAGTGAATCATCTTTTGCCTTCATGACCCCCCTTGTGGTCACGACCATTACGGCATTAAAATAGGGAAGGTCGTTACGAAGATCAGGAAAGGGAGATTTTTCACCAATGAACTTTGTGGCAAGCTTCTCATCCCCGCTGACCTTTATAAGGATGTCCTCTACCATTATGGCATACTCCGCCCTTGTGATCTTCTTGTCCGGCTGGAAGGTGTGGTCGGGATATGGCTCAAGACCCTTTAGCATAAGCTCCATCACCGTGTCTATGTCGGTCTTCAGGACATGGTCCTTTATGTCCGTTGCAGCCTCCATCTTCACCATCTTTTCCGTTTCCATTTTCTGGGTAGGGGCCTGGAATGACGTATCGAACTGCTTAGGCGTCCTCTTTTTGAAGAGCTTCTCAAGCTCAAGTTCCTGTATAAAAAGGGCAGCAATGTCAGCCCGTGTTATCTCATCTATAAGAGCTATCTTCTTTCCGATAAGTGAGCCGGGAGCAGCTAGCTGTATCTTCTGGACCAGGGCCCACTCTTCTGATGCCTCATTCACATACTTTGTGTTCAGTTCCAGCACCTTCTTGAACATCTCCCCGCCCTTGTCGAAGTCATACGAGACCTTATAGCCTTTGCCCATATAATAGTATGCAGCCGAAGCGCCCGGCTCAAGCTTCACAGCATCCTTAAATTCGTCTTCGCACTTGTCTAACCACTTCCCCTTTCTCTCCATCGAGAGGAGCCTCATCATGAAGACATTGGCGTTGACCTTGTCTTCCTTTGTCTTTGCGTAACTCTTTGCGTCCTTCAGTGAGTCATATCCCTTGTCAAAGTTCTTCTGGTTTCCGTATACCAGTCCCATCCCAGCATGAGCAGGAGAATATTTGGAGTCCAGGGAGAGGGCAAGTTCAAATTCCCTCTTTGCATCATCATACTTCCCCTTATCAAGGAGTTTGTTACCGCTGAATACGTGGTGCTCCGGTGTATCCAAGGCACTAACCTCCTTCCTTGGCTTCGGAGCGCAGGAGACAATTGCCATAACAAATACCGACAGCATTAGACAAGCTATAATCGAAATTTTATTTCTTTTCATGGTGTTCCTCCCATATATATTTTCGGTCATTATGGTTAATCAACAATAACAAGTACCCTCGTCTGTTCAAGAAAGCTCAGGTTCTTTGAGACATCCCTGAGCCCTGCTGCATCGGCGTTGCTTATCACTATGTCGCTTCCGCCGGAACCTGTGGTCTTAAGACCCTTTACCACTATAGGATTGGCAGTCACCCTCTCGTTCTGCTTTGCCGCATTTACGTCTTTGGCATATCCGACAATACCCTGTTTTATTGCAAATTCTCTGCTTACGAATGCCGACCCGTAAACCTCCTTACCGTCCTCATCGACTATTTTGGGAGACATGGCAGGCCTTACCCCTGTTCCCTCCCTTGGAAGCGCTTGAGCCTGCGCCCCTAAAGTTGGGATATTGCCATAGACACTATCTGCCAAGCCTCCGGTGATCGGCACCTCTATGATTACCTCAACACCGCCATCAGAAAGGTACTTCGTCTTGACCACCCTGGCTCCCTTTACTATCCCCTCAACTCTTGAATTTATGGAGTCGCTCTGGGTAGTGAAATTTACAACAGTAGTCTGGGAATCTATATGGACACCCTTTACCGTCTCCAGCAAGTTCCTCATGGCATCGAGCTTCGCCGCCCTCTCAGCGCCGAGCCTCGCAACAGCCACATTTGGGGCATCCGGGCTTGGGGCTCCGCTTCCAACAGACCTGATCACATTTGCCGACCAGTTCACCTCACCGGTGCCCATCGTTTCAACAACCTGGTCTCCGCCGTCAAAAAGGCCGGCGGAAGATATCCCGAAGGACAAGGCGAGAGAGATAAAAAGAAGTAGTGAGAGTGACTTTCTTAACATGACAACCTCCTTGATTTTATGTTGTGATATTGATGAAAAAAGATGGGACGGGTAAAAAAACCGGAGTCATAATTATTATAATAAGATTTAATTCCCAAATTTATTAACTCCTCACTCTCTGCAGTAATTAATGCGGAGTAGAGAATAATTTTCAAGAATATTATAGATGGAAGCATACCATCAAATTTTGCTTTGTCAAGACTTTAAAAAAGGCCTTAAGCAAGCCATCTATCAACTTCCATTAAGCCGGGGCCAGCTCACCTGCCTCATTCTCTGGCAAAGCCCTCGTCTCAAAAAATCCTGTTGGTCTTAACAAGCCTCTTGGAGTAATACCTTTCCTTCACAGAACTCTTTGTCACACCCTTACTCTTGCTGGCATGGGCAAAGGTATTGTCATTCATATATACCCCCACATGAGAGATGCCGCCAGTAATGGAAATATCGAAAAATATCAGATCTCCCGGCTGAAAAGAATTATCATTAACAGAATTCCCGATTGCAGCCTGCTCCCGGCTGGTCCTGGGAAGCTCCATTCCTTGGTCTCTGTATACCCTCCTGGTAAAGGCCGAACAGTCAATTCCATTCTCCGAATCGCCGCCAAATCTGTACGGTATCCCTATATACCGTTCAATGGCGGAATTGAGCCTGTCTGTGTCCATATTTCCGCTTCTGCCTTGCTCCGCAGCCCTCCACGCCATTGCGCCGATCTCCTTTCTTCTCTTCTCCTCCCTTTCCCGGGCCTTATGCTTCTTCTCCCTCTCCATCTCCTCATTTTGTATATTTAAGGCCGAATCAATATCAATCTGTTCCATCTGGTATTTCAATATCTCGCCCTGATAAGCCTTCAACCTGGCATTCATCTCTTTAATCAACCTCTCCTTATCAGCCTGGGGCCTTCCTTCAGCCCCGGTCACGAGTATCTTTTTCAGTTCCTCTTCTGCCTTCCTTTTCTCCGTCTTCTTCCCTGCCTTCTTTGTCTCAACTATCTTTTTCAACCTTTCCAACTCGATCTTTTTCACCCTTCTCGCAGCCAGGGCCTTCTCCGCTTCGCTCAAAGGCCTCCATTTCTCAGGCTCAATATTCCTGACTAATTTTATTGCATCGAGGACCAGTTTGTCCGCACCCTTCTTTTTCAATTCCCCATTTTCAAGATCAATCATTATCGAGAGGGCCACCCTCTGCGGCGTGAGTCCCCTATCAACGCCATAGATAAGGCCCCTTGTCAGTACAGGCACTGCGGCGGTCTCCCACTTGTCTTCTATCGAGCGGTATACAAACTCTTCATAGAACTCCTGCGGCACATCGGAGTCGTCAAACTCCTTAAGGGCATTGGCAGCAGCATACAATTGATCCACAGATACGCTCTTTGAATATGCCACATCGAATATCTGATCGAGGTATTCCAACGGAGCGCCTTTCTTGAAGGCATCGTATACAAGCCGGATTATCTCAACCGTCTTCTCCTCCTTAATGCCGTCAAAATCTGTGCGTTTGACAACACCCTCCATGATCTTCAAAAGGTCGGGAGAAAGGCCCTTTTCAATCTCCGAGGAAAAACCGGCTTTTATGAGATCAAAGAGCATGTCCGCTTTCAGATTTGTGCATTCTCTGTCGAGTATATCCTTTATCCCGGCTGTATCCACCGTTGTGGACATAGACCGGGTTGGATGAAGAGTAATCAGCAGGAAAAACAAAAACAGAGAAATGGCTCTAACAGACATGGCTCTTACTCCCATCAGCTCAGTTGTGCCTTATACAAAGGCCTTAATCAGAAGTTTATCTTACCTCTCTGCCGATAGCAGCTATCAGGTCATTTATTCCTGCGCCTGTCAGTGCAGATAAGGCAATAGCGTCATCCTCAATAAGTTTGAGGTGTGGTGGAACCATTCCACCTTCAAGCCTGTCGGTCTTATTGAAGACATTAATAACCGGCTTTTCACCAGCGCCTATCTCTTCCAGCACCTTTTTTACGGACTCTATCTGTAACCCGGCATTCGAATGACTGCAATCTATGACATGAAGGAGGATATCGGCCTCCCTGACCTCCTCCAAAGTGGCCTTGAACGCCTCAATCAGTTGATGAGGGAGTTTTTTTATGAAACCAACGGTATCTGAAATGAGGGCTGATTGTCCTCCTGGAAGGTGTATCTTTCTTGTGGTTGGGTCAAGGGTTGCAAAGAGTTTGTCTTCCGCAAGCACGCCATGACCGGCGGGCGCCTTTGAAAGACGGTTGAAAAGCGTGGATTTCCCTGCGTTTGTATAACCTATTATTGCAATGACCGGAAATGGCACAGACCTTCTGCTCAGACGGTGAAGTTCCCGTGTATTTTTGACCTTTTCCAGATCATGCTTTATCCTTCCAATCCGCTCCCTTACCCTCCTTCTGTCACTCTCAAGTTTTGACTCTCCGGGCCCTCTGGTACCTATCCCTCCGCCAAGCCTTGAAAGGGCCGCTCCTTTACCCACAAGCCTCGGCAGAAGATAGTTGAGCTGAGCCAGCTCAACCTGAAGCTTTCCCTCCCTTGTCCTGGCCCGTTGGGCAAATATATCGAGGATAAGGCCTGTCCTGTCGATGATTTTTGTCTCCAACAGTTCTTCAAGGTTTTTTTCCTGGCCTGGTGAAAGGTTCTCATCAAAGACCACAAGGTCGATCTCTTCTTTCCCGACCTCTGCCTTAATCTCTTCAGCCTTCCCTTTTCCTATAAAATATGATGGATTTGGGGCCGCTATCTTCTGGATAAAGCTCTCGATTACATCAGCGCCTGCGGTTCCGGCAAGCTCGGCCAGCTCTGCAAGGGACTCTTCTGCTTCGCTCTTATTCCCTTTTCCTGAAATATATGCCCCGACCAGAAGGGCCTTCTCAACCTTCGACAAAGGATTCCTTCTTTGTGTAGTCAGATATCTTGGATGGGGTGATACTTGATATCCCGTGCTTATAAACAAGGGTGTCGCCGCTTGAATGTGATTCCAGCTGGATGCAAAAGTTGTCAAAGCACTTTATGTGACCATGGATCTCCTTACCATCCAGCATATGGACAGTGACAGGAGCCTTCTCCCTGCGCATGTGATTCAGGAACTGGTCCTGAATGTTTACATTCCCTTTGGTCGACGTGGTCATTAATACCTCCCTGGCTTTTTCATCGTTTGTTTTTTTGTGTACAGGCCTTTCTTTTGACTTTATGACCTTTGGTTCCGACTTTTTTTCATCCTTGGCCGCCAGCTTCGGAGCCTCAGGAATGTAAGGTTTGGCCAGCAAATCTCCCAACTTCACTGAAAATGTTTCCAATATACCCCTCCTTACCTACATCAAACCAGGTTATCTCATTATCCCGCCTGAACCATGTCATCTGCCTCTTTGCATAATGCCTTGTATCCCTCTTTATCAAGCTTACAGAACCTTCTAAATTGTACTCCCCTTTTATGTATTTGCAAATGTGACTGTAGCCAATCGCCTGCATTCCCTTTAGATCCGGCCCGTATCCCATTTCAAGGATTCGTTTAACTTCATCGACTAAACCTGCTCTTATCATACTATCAACCCTGTAGTCAATATTTTTATAAAGAGTTTCCCTTTCCGCATACAACCCTATCTTGAGCGCATAATAGGGCCTCTCTGGAAAGGCGTGTTCTTTGTGATGCTGAGATATGGGATGCCCCGTCATGTAATATATTTCCAGGGCCCTTATAATCCTATGGGTATTGGCAGGGCCAATCTTCTCGGCAGCATCAGGGTCCACATCCCTCAACTTATTATAAAGAGAGGAAAGACCGGCCTCCTCGGCCTCTTTTCTCAATTTTTCCCTTATCTCTTTGTCAGCGCCCGGCGCATCAAATATCCCTTCAGTCAATGCCTTTATGTAAAGCCCGGTGCCTCCTGCAACAAACGGGAGATTACCTTTATCTACTATTTCCCTTATTGCCTTTGATGCCTCATCCCTGAACTGTGCTGCATCAAAACCCTCATCAGGGTCACGAATGTCTATAAGGTGGTGGCGAATCCTCTCTTGATCCTCCCTTGAAGGCTTGGCAGTCCCGATGTCCATGTACCTGTAGACCTGCATGGAGTCAGCGCTTATAATCTCACCATGAAACCTCTCTGCAAGTTCCAAGGCAACCTTGGACTTCCCGCTGGCTGTAGGGCCAATAATAACAACTACTTTGGTTTTATTTCGGCTGACCCCTGACCCCTGACCACTGACCACTGGACTTTTCATCTTCTCCCGAACATCTTCTCAATCTCTACTTGACTCAGCATAACAAAAACAGGCCTTCCATGCGGACAGTTTGATGAAAAGTCTATTGAATCCAGGTCCCTCAGCAAAGCGGCTATCTCCCTCGGATCCATGTAATCCCCGCCTTCCACCGCACTATGGCAGGCCATCCTCGAAAAGAGCCTCTCCATCAGCTCATCTATACTCTTAGTCCTGCCAGAATGGGCAAGCTCGTCAGCGATGTCCCTGACCAGACCTCTAATGTTCTTATCGGACAGTGCTGCGGGAACTGACTTTATTACAAAGGTATCTCCCCCGAAATGTTCAACCTCGAGCCCTGTTCTTGATAAAACTTCGAGATGCTCTCCTATAAGCATCCCCTCAGATTGCGGCAGGTCAACAACCTCAGGGATTAGGAGGGTCTGACTCTCCGGTCTTGAGTCCCTGTACGTTTTTTTAAGTCTCTCAAAGGCTATCCTCTCGTGGGCCGCATGCTGGTCTATGAGGCACAGGTCATTCCCTGTTGAACAGACAATATACGTCCCCCCTACCCTGCCGAGGACGGTGAGGGATGAAAAGAACTCCACAACCCCACCCTCACCCTGCCCCTCTCCCTGAAGGCGAGGGAAAAACTCCCGCCCCTTCAAGGGGAGGGTTGGGGAGGGGATGGGATAGTTCCGAACGCCGAACTCCGAACTATTAGAGGCAGCATATCTGCCTATCGCCTCCATAACCCGTTCTTGATAATTCGAGTCAGGGGTTTGGAATTCATTACGCTGACCACTGACCACCGGCCACTGACCACTCGTTTTCTTTTCAGTCCATCCCTTCAACGCCTCAGAAACAGCTGCATAAACGGCCCTGTGGATTTCATCGGTCTTTTTAAAGCGCACCTCACTCTTGGCAGGATGGACGTTCACATCCACATCAGATGGCGGGACATCAAGAAAGAGGAAGGCAAGTGGATACCTGTCTTTCTCCATGACGGTTCTGCAGGCATCCATTAACGCATGGAGTATGACCCTGTCTCTGACAAAACGGCCGTTCACAAATATGTAGATTGATTTCTGGGTCGGTCTGTTTATATCCGGGCCGGAAACATACCCGCTGACATTGATTTTTGAGTTAAGGGACACTGGCAGGAAACTTTTCTCCTCTTCCTTTATCATCCCGCATACTCTTGATAAGAGGTCTTTAGAGGAAGGTAGATTATAAATAGGGGAACCGTTGTGATTATATATGAACCTTATGGACGGGTAAGATATGGCCATCCTGGTTATGGTTTCAGTAATGTGGCTCAGTTCCGTAGTAGTGCTCTTCATGAACTTGAGCCTCGCAGGGGTATTAAAGAAGAGGTCCCTGACCTCGATGGTAGTCCCTACTGCACCGCCGAACTCCTTTACTTCAACTTCCTTGCCGCCGTCGATCTGGATGGATGTACCGCTGATAGAGCCCTTAGGAACGGTCGTAAGTTTCAACCTTGATACAGAAGCAATGCTTGGGAGAGCTTCGCCCCTGAAACCTAATGTTGATATATTGAACAAATCGGTTACGGTACTGATCTTGCTGGTTGCGTGCCTCTGAAGTGAAAGCAGGGCATCCTCCCTGCTCATCCCGCAGCCGTTGTCGGTCACGCGAATCAGCTTCCGCCCGCCGTCTTCTATATCAACGATCATCTCGGTAGCCCCGGCATCTATGGAGTTTTCGATAAGCTCTTTGACCACGGAGGCAGGCCTCTCGACCACTTCGCCGGCGGCTATCTGGTTTATCAGGTTTTCAGGAAGGAGATTTATAATGCCCATTTGGCTCGTATGATAGCACATCGGCATCGTCAGATAAATCATGTTTTATCTTTCCTTTGAAAATTAAGGATTGAGCCTCCCCTGAGCAAGGTCATATATTAGCGTTGACTTAGTCTACTACTTAGTTTATTATTTGGTCATTATGATAAAGGTTAATGTTCACGAAGCCAAAACACATCTGTCTCATTATCTCGAAGAGGTGGAGCATGGGGAGACAATTATCCTGTGCAAAAGGAATCATCCTGTTGCCGAGGTCCGTCCCATTGCTGCAAAGCCTTCGACTCCACGCCCCCTGGGACTGGCAAAACGTGTATTTAAGGTGCCAAAATCCTTTTTTGACGAGTTGCCTGAAGAAACAATTGCCTTGTTTCGCGGAGAGGCAGCTTGAACATCCTTCTGGACACCTGTACCTTCCTCTGGATAGCATCAGACAGTCCCGACCTCTCCAATAAGGCCAAGAATTTGTTTAAAGACCCAGACAACGAGGTCTATCTCAGCGTAGCATCTGCCTGGGAAATTATAGTCAAACACAACCTCGGCAAATTGCCTTTACCTGAGCCGCCGCATAAATTCATCTATAAATGGCGCACACGACATCAGATTGCATCATTGTCTTTGGATGAGGCCTCTGTGTTGCAGCTTTCCCGCCTCCCGGAATACCATAAAGACCCTTTTGACAGGATACTGATCTGTCAGGCAATAGCAAACAGTCTTGTAATCCTCACCACAGACAATCACATTACACAATATCCTGTCAGAACCGAGTGGTAAAGCAAACCATCTTTTGGCCGACGGCCTCAACCACCTCCCTCGTCTGTGAAAAGTACCGCTCTTCGCCGAAAGGCGTTTTCAAAAGATACCTTGCAGTCCCTCTATGTTGAACCCGACAGATGTTGATGAGAACCCAGGCGTGGCCCCCACGATTCCCCTCTCCATCGGGGAGGGTCAGGGGGAGGGTCAGGGGGAGGGTCAGGGGGAGGGTCAGGGTGAGGGTGGGGTTCACACGCAAATCTTCGTACAGATGCCATGCGAGGTCAGCTGCAAGAAAAAGCTCTTGAAGGCTTATAGCCCTTTTCAGGATAAGTGGGAATGTTGTAACATGCCTATGATCTGTTAAACTACGCATTATGGAAGAAGGAGCAGCCAGGCTTTTCAAGCGCGGAATTTCATTGCTGAGGAGAGGGTATCCGGAAGATGCGGCGGAGTGCCTGAAGAAGGTCCTTGAGATGAGCTACGACAGCGCCGCCTGCTACTCCTGGCTTGGCGTCGCGATAGCCAGGTCCAGATACGGCGATATCATAAAGGCGGAAGAATATTGCAAGAAGGCGATAAAGAAGGCCTACTATCGACCGCAGTATCACAACAACCTGGCCGAGGTTTATCTGATCTGGGGAAAAAAGCGGAAGGCCATTGAAGCCCTGGGCGACACCCTGAATCTGGATGACAGCAACAACCCAGCCCACAGGAAGTTGGCAAATATGGGAATCAGAAATAGGGCGGTCATTCCTTTTTTATCGAGGACAAACCCGATAAACAAATATCTCGGAATCATCCTCGCCAGGCTTGGGTTGAGGTGACCAGGCCACAGAGCTTTTTATTTCAATACGCCCATGCGTTTGATAAGGCATGATGGCTCTTCTGGCGTGAGGCTTGCGGTTTTTGAAGATATATGGGTATCCTACCACTCAAGTTCTATCTCAAACTTCTTCTTATCCCTTTTCTCTTTGTACTCTACCTCCACGTATAGACTTTCCGGTGTGGAGATATACCTGGCCTCTCCAAACTCAGAGGGGTAGGTAAGTCTACCTGTCCTGAGCAACTCCTCGCCAAGTTCTTTAAGAAGCCTCCCCGCATCTTCCCTCTTCATGGTCAACCTTCCTTTCAGTTCCATCATTCCCCTCCTCTTTCGAAATATCTCACAAAGAGCGTTTTTTTAAAATTATACCATAAGTCCCCAATCTTGGCCCCAATAGTAGAAATAAACGACAGGGGCAGGACTTTACAGGCTGTTGAAAAAGCAGATAAACGCTCCTGGGAGGCGTTGATGATGTTCTTTGCTGAGATATTCAAGTGAGACTGAATATAATTGAAATGTGTCCCTATTGGGCCATGAGGTCTCTGTGGTTGGCGAATCAGGTGGAGTTCAAAGAAGGGCGGAGAAAGGCGATGCTAAATGAAAGGAGAG
>JAENJC010000174.1 GCA_016844545.1 Deltaproteobacteria bacterium
ATAACAGAATCTTACATAATACTCCTGTTCTCCGTCCTCTCGTCCTCAAACATGACCAAGAAGTATGAGGAAGCGGCCATCACCTCCCATGCTATGAGGAAGAAGAATGCGTCATCAGCCAGTACCACCATGAACATCCCTGCGAGGAACAGGGAATAAAAGAAGACAAGGCTTGTCACAGGTCTTTGGCCGATGAAGCCCCGTACATATCCTATCGAGTAGATCGATACAATAAATCCGAGAGCGCCTATCACAGTCAGGAAGAAGCCTGAAAGGGGATCGAGCCTCATGTGAAAGGGAAGGTCCGGCAGGCCCAGGAGTATTATGTAAGATTCTGTTATTCCGTCACTGACCGTCCAGATACCTGCCGTAAGTGACAAGAAGGATGCAACGGCGGTCAAGGAAAATGCAGCCGTAATCAGCACCCTCTGGTTGCGGAATAACAATGGGACCAGCGCCAGTGCCGAAAATATTATGAATAGTGATGCGGATGCAAGCGTGAACGGCGTAACAGTCATTTTATACCTTCGTTAAGATAAGTCTTACCATTATCTCCGGGTAAAATCAAATCATGCCCCAGGTATCACCAGGATGATGAATGCCTCTTTCTTGGTTATGTTCTGCCATCTGTGCGGCTTTGTGGAATTAAAATAGACGCTGTCACCATCTTCAAGGACATACTCCTTGTCCTCCAGCGTAAATTTGACCTTTCCCTGAATAACTATCCCAAACTCCTCCTTGTGATGGGATGAGTAAGGATGGTCGCCGCTTTCACCACCCACCTCTATGGTCAGCATCAGAGGCTCTATCTTTTTGTTGCTGATCTTGTGGGCGAGAGGCTGGATTATTGCCTTAGAGCCCTGGCTGTAAATCCTCTTCCTCTCATTCTTTCTCATGACAATGCTGTCAGGTTTTGTTTGATCATCAAAAAAATGAGTGATGTGAACATTCAGGGCAATGGCGATGTTTTCCAGGGAGGCTATGGATGGGGAGACCTGGCCGAGTTCAACCTGGGAAAGAAAGCTCGCGGATAGACCTGTCCTTTCCCCCAGGTCTCGCAGAGACAGCTTGGATTCTTCGCGAAGTTTCTTCAGTTTGTTGCTGATGGTTATCATTTTAAGATTTATTCATGTTTACACAATTACTTTACAGTTGTCAATATATACTGCACTAACGACATCCCTAACAAAAAATCCAATATCAGCAAATCATAGGCCATTCAGGCTATTGACACAGGCCATTCTGATTTATTGACATATCAGGCCCTTTCCTTTATTATTACCGGATTCTTAAAACATCTATAAGGAGATGAAATGGGTTTTAATTGCGGTATAGTAGGTCTGCCAAACGTAGGGAAATCGACGATATTTAATGCTCTGACATCAGCCGGGGCACAGGCCGCCAATTATCCTTTTTGTACCATTGATCCGAATTTGGGTGTTGTTCAGGTCCCTGACGAGCGCCTGGAAAAATTGGCGGAAATAGTTCACCCAGAGAGGATACTACCGACTAACATGGAATTCCTGGATATAGCCGGTCTTGTCAAGGGAGCATCCCAGGGAGAAGGTCTAGGAAATCAGTTCCTTGGTCATATCAGGGGAGTTGATGCCATAGCCCATGTTGTTAGATGCTTCGAAGACCCCGACGTGGTTCATGTCCATGGGGTTGTGAACCCCAAGAACGATATAGAGGTAATTAATACTGAGCTTATACTTGCAGACCTCGATACTGTTGATAAGAAGCTGGCAAGGCTTGAAAAGGCAGCCAAGTCTGGAAACAAAGAGGCGCAGGAAGAGCAGGGTGTTGCCCTTACAGTGAGGGAGGCCTTGAACAGCGGCAAACCTGCAAGGACTGTCAAGGTAGATGCGGAGAAGGAGAAATATTTCAAGAGCCTTCAGCTCTTGACGGCAAAGCCTGTCCTTTATGTGTCCAATGTTGACGAGGGTGGCTTGAACGAGGAAAACAGCTATGTGAAAGAGGTAAGAGAGATAGCTGCATCAGAAGGTGCAAAGGTAGTCGTGATATGCGGGGATGTTGAATCCGAGATAGCGGAACTTCCCGCAGATGAGAGGGCTGAATATCTGAAAGGTATGGGAGTGAAGGAATCGGGCCTTGACAGGATGATAAAGGCCGGATATGAGCTGCTGGGGCTCAGCACATATTTTACCGCAGGGGTAAAAGAGGTCAGGGCCTGGACCATCCCCAGGGGCGCAAAGGCCCCACAGGCTGCTGGCGTTATTCATTCTGACTTTGAGAAGGGATTTATCAGGGCCGAAGTCATTGCCTATGATGATTTCATACGCTGCGGCGGCGAACAGGGGGCAAAGGAGAAGGGACTGTTGCGGGTCGAAGGTAAGGAGTATGTTGTAAAAGACGGGGATATTTTGCACTTCCGGTTTAACGTATAACAAGGTAGGTGAAGGTCGTGACCTGCCCTGGGCCCATAGCAATGCGCCCCTATAATTTTATTGTTTGTCCTCGTTTTCAGACCCGAACTTCTTCTTTACGTCCTCGTACTTATCCCCAACCTTCTTGGCCGTTTCCCTGGTTGTCTGCTCATATTTTTTCAGGTTCTTCCCTGTCTCCTCGGCCTTTTTACCAAATGTTTCGAGGTAGCCTGGCCCCCCTAAATATAGAAAGAGAAAAAGCAGCAGCATGCCGAAGACTATACCCAACAACAACTTTTTCATGACTCCTCCTGAACATTACATGAGGCATATGGTAGCATCCAACTGGAGTGCTGTCAAAGAGTTTTAGACCAAGTTGCTTTTAAACAATTAAATATTGGTAGTGAAAGCTTACTTGGTATTATGCCAGTGCAATCAAATTTTCATTGATTGCTAATCGGTGCTAATTGAGCTTTTGCAACCAAAGCCTTGACTGGGGGCATAGCCTATGCTATCTTCTCCGCATAATCGGTGAGATTTTCAATACTCTGGAGGGATAAAGATGAAGCAGCTGAATATAAAGACGAGCCAGCAGGCAGAGATGATAGATATCACGGGAGATGTGCGGAGGTTTGTCAAAGATAGCGGTGTAGGTAGAGGAATATGTTATGTATATGTCCCTCACACCAGCTCGGGTGTGACTATAAATGAAAATACAGACCCCCATGTCAAGGATGACATCCTGAATCAGCTTACCAGGATGGTGCCTCAGAAGGGGGAATATAAACATGGTGAGGGGAACTCTGCTGCCCATATAAAGACAAGTATAGTTGGTTCTTCAGAGATAATCTTTGTAGAAAATGGCAAACTTGTCCTCGGCGCTTGGCAGTCCATATTCCTTTGCGAGTTTGACGGCCCCCGCAGTAGAAATGTTCTGGTAAAGGTAGTTAAAGAAGACTAAACCGACTGGACGCAGATATACGCAGAAACTGCCTGATTTAAAAATAAACCTTAATGAAGTATCTGCGCTAATCATGATAAATCCTGAAAATCTGCGTTCTATTTCTCCTATGTCAAAAGTCGCCCTCAAGAGATGCAAGGATTATGATCCTGAACGTGTTTACCAGTCTGTAGCCGAATCGATAGACCTCCTCGGCGGTATCTCATCCTTCATTAAAATGGGCGAAAGAGTACTTCTCAAGCCCAATCTCCTTTCGAAAAAGCTGTTACAACCCATCCTGCGGTGATTGAGGCAATCCTTCGCCTTGTTATCGATGCCGGAGGCAGCCCATTCATAGGCGACAGCCCGGGCATAGGTTCTGCTGCACAGGTGGCTGCAAGGTCCGGGATAAAAGAGGTTGCAGATAGATACGGAGTTGAAATTGTAAATCTCTCAGATGGAATCCAGGTAGAAAATAGCAAGGGTAAGGTGTTTAAGAGGTTTGATGTATCAAAGACGGCATTTGAGGCAGATGCGATTATAAACATCCCGAAGCTGAAGACCCACGCCATGATGACAATGACACTTGGGGTAAAGAACATCTTTGGCTGTGTCCCGGGGAAGAGGAAGGTAAGCTGGCACTTTGAGGCAGGGCATGACAAGATGGCATTTGCAAAGATGCTGGTGGAGTTTTATCAGATGTTGAGTCCGCGCCTTACCATACTGGACGGGGTAATAGGCATGGAGGGGGACGGCCCGGGGAGCGGAATCCCAAGGGATATGGGGATCATCGCCGCTTCATCCGATGCTGTAGCCATGGACGTTATTGTCAGCCGGATGGTTGGTCTTGAGCCTGGCGAGCTTCCTACCACAAAGGCTGCCATGGAGCTTGGCATCGGTGAGACAGACCCTGAAAAAATAGAATTAACTGGGGATGCAGCTGGAATGGTCTTTGAAAACTTCATATTGCCTGAAACCACAGAGCCGAGATTTGTATCCTGGCTTCCCTCCTTTGTAAAAAAGC
>JAENJC010000175.1 GCA_016844545.1 Deltaproteobacteria bacterium
ACAATTGATGGGAATAAGGCATCGATTCCTGTTGACTATAAAACTATTGGTTCAACAGACAGTTTTGAATTTTCAGAGCCATCCCCAAAGTGGATAAATCCTTATACTTATGAGCTCATAAAGAAGGATGGTATTTGGAAAATAGACTCCCCTATTTCTGCACCTCATGTGCATTGGAAGACCGCAATTGTTTATTTGAAGCCACATATAAAGGATGAACACTCGCGGAGCCAACAATTAGAATTGATTATTAATAATATTCTCCGGGCAAGCGAAAAGCTAAATAAGACTCAGAAATAATGGGCTGGATATGATGCACACAACGGGGCTAACACCAGCGTAAGCGCTCAGTCTTGAATGTCACTGTAGAGTAGCGCAGGCCCTTTGTCACAACTCCACCCCTCACCCTGACCCTCTCTCCATGAGGGGCGAGGGGATAACACCTCAAATGCTGCGCCATTGACGGCCATTTCGCAAAGCCTTGAACGTGATACGAAATTATGACTGCTTCTTAGAAACATTATTCATTGCATATAGACGGGACTCTAAACACCCACGCAGCCTTTGCTTTTGCAATATGCATGGGGTTTTGCTATGATAAAGAAATTTTAAAAGGAGGCTTTTTATGAGTGATAGAGCTGTAGAGCTTATTAAAGAGGCTGTCGGCTTGTCATATGCAGAGCGGGCTCATGTTGTTGACGAATTGCTGGCAACACTGGAGCCTGAAGCAGAAAATGAAGTTGATGAAGCTTGGGCTGCGGAAGTGGAAAGAAGAGGTTTAGAGCTTTCTCAAGGCACAGTGAAACCAGTTATTTGGGAAGAGGTAAAGAAAAAGGCTTTGAGCATGGTTCATGAACAAGGTTGAGATTTTCTTCCATCCAGAAGCTACGGATGAATATGTTGCTTCATATGTCTGGTATTATGAGCGTGGGCCTCATTTGGCAGAGGCCTTTGAGCATGAAATAGAAAGGGCGTTACGGCTTGTTGTTGATGCCCCTGACCGTTGGCGAATATATATAGGAAAGTACCGTAAAATACTTGTCAAACGCTTCCCATTTTCAATCGTTTACACAAATACTGAAACAGGAATAGTTGTTATTGCTGTAGCACACGGCAATAGGAAACCAGGATACTGGAAAAAGCGAAATAAGTTTAAACATTAAACTACCTGCAATCGGCTACCTTATCTCTCTGATTTGAAAGGATTATAAACCATGCGTTACCAGAGGACATTAAAAAAGAGCGTATCGTGTAGCGGTATAGGCCTTCATACCGGTAAGCAGATTAATATCACTCTGAGACCCGCTGTCTCCGATACAGGGATATTCTTTGAGAGGGTTGACCTGCCTGGGGCGCCATCTGTTAAGGCCATTTGCGATTATGTCTCAGACACCCGACTGGCAACTACAATAAAAAATGGCGATGCATCCGTCTCGACAGTCGAACACCTTATGGCCGCCTTTGCCCTTATGAGGGTTGACAACGCCCTGGTTGAGATTGACGGGCCTGAGGTCCCCATAATGGACGGGAGCGCCACCTTTTTTGTGGAGAAGTTGAGAGAGGTTGGGACAGTGGAGCAGGAAGGGCTCAGGAGATATATAATTGTGACAAGAGCTGTTACTGTTGAAGAAAGGGACAGTCAGGCATCCATATCTCCATCGTTAGAATCAAGGATAACATGCTTTGTTGACTTCAACCACCAGGCCCTGGATGCCCAGACCTTTTCAATCTCCCTTTTGAACCCTGGGCTGGAGAAGGAGATATCTGAGGCCAGGACCTTCGGTTTCCTTAAAGATGTGGAGATGCTTAAATCCAAAGGCCTTGCCTTGGGCGGATCCCCTAAAAATGCCATAGTTATTGACGAAAACGGAGTCATGAATGAGGAAGGGCTCAGGTTTCCTGACGAACTAGTCCGCCACAAGGTTCTTGACTCCCTCGGAGACCTTTACCTCATGGGGGCTCCGCTGATAGGTCATTTTGTGGCCCGCAAGGGCGGACATGCGCTTACCCATAAGCTACTAACCCGGCTCCTCGGAGACTCAGAGAGTTGGGAATATATAGAGTTCAGATAGATACTCTCCGTAAGGCTAGATACATTCCGCATGTGCACAATTCAAGGTTGTTCTATTCTTATATTGTCGTAATAAGCTGTGGCCGATTCTCCAGTGTTGTCCGTATCCGTCATGACGGCTATGCCGCCGACAAGAGGCGGCTCTTCTCCGAAGAGGGTCTTGTAATCCTCGTATACATTTCTTCTCTCCGTTATCCACTTACCGACGTTTTCATTGCCGCTCTCGAGAGCCAGCATGACGGCCTTCGAGTAAAAGGGGTTCGGGATGTGATTTCCCTTTGTCAGCCTATTTGCCCAGATGTAGTTGATGCTCTTCGTAAGCGGGGGAAGCCAGTTGGGGAATATTACATATACCCTCGCCGCATAATCGTCGCCCTCCTTTTTTGACTCATCACCTTTTATGATGGTGTTTTCTACTCTCCATCTCCAAACAAGTATCGGGAATTTCTTGAGGTCATACTTATATCTATAGATCAGGGCACTAGCCGATGTCTTGCTCTCGGCCTTAAGGACGTGGCTTCCTTCCATTTCTGTGACGGTATACTCTGTCCTTCCCTTGAACTCCCTGGCCTCCCATTGGGGTTTTAAGCCGTGTTCAAAGTCATCGATAACTATTGCTTGCCCTGCCATAACGTATAGAGGTATGCAGACGGAAATGAGTATTGCGGGTAGAAGTAATAAACATACTTTCAATTGTCCTTTGCCCCTTCACCTATCCATGTCTTGATGAGATTTTGATCGGTTGTACTCAAAGCGTTTGTAAACTACGCTGTCGGCAGAGTTGCCTGGTATTACCAGGGTTCCTCCACTTGGTTGCGTAGATGTTTTGTTTACAAGGTTGCTGTAGGATACACCGGTGGTTAAGGGAAGAAATGAGGAGATTTGGCCGGTCTGATGACAACTGACACAAAAACTGTTGAATATCGGCTGGATGCTCGATGCAAAACTGACATTTGACGTAGGGCCTGTAGGAGTGCTGTCGCCACCGCACCCGTATAAGCATGCCGATAATACTAAAAATATAAGCCTGTACATGATTTCACCTCCCTAAAACCAGATATGGGCAAGCAACAGGACGTCATTGTTTGCCTTCTCAGGCTCTTCGTTGTTGACCCTGTATTGAAGATTAAGCTCCGTAAATGGATATGGATAGATGTTCAGCCCGGCCATATACCTGATCTGGCGGCTATCATTAACGGTTTTATCCGGTTCGTAGGTCTCGTATCTGAGCTTGATGTTGGCGCCTTTGACTACCTTGTAATTCAGCTCATTGAAGGTTATTCTGGCATCATAATCTGCACTGCCTCCACTGTCTTCGATGTGATTCCTTCTGGTGTCGAATTCAAACAGATAGCTCACAGTCTTATAACGCAGGGCTCCGAAGAGGCCATATGCGCTCTTGCCAGTTGTGCTTGTAGAGCTGGTCTCTGAATTAGTAATGTTTATGTAAGAAGCCCCAAGGTGAAGCCATAACCCGCGCCATCCCATCTCACCGGATATCCCTCGTGCAGTCTTTTCGGAATTCACTTCTGGAGTGACATCAGCGTTGAACTGGGAAAACCTTGCAAACAGGAGAACAGGTTCAGACCCTATCTCGTACCCTGAGACGTATGACCCAGGCCGGCTGTGGTCAAGGCCGAGTTTTGCCCGGATAAAGGCTGTGTGGTCATCAAGCCTGTGACCGTAAGGAGGAACGAACTTCCCTGCCTTGAAGTAGGCATTGTAAGGGAGATTTTTTATCATCCCAAAGGCCTCTCTTACAGCCGAGTTTCCTCCCCGCTCCAGCCCCATCTGTGTCATTACTTTGTTCCATATAAAAAGCCGGAATCGTTTCTGAGCATCCCGCCTGAAGGATTTACATGGCATACACCGCAGCTCAACCTGCACGCCCTCTCGGATATCGTAAAGCTTTCCTCCACCCATTTCGGGTCTGAGCGGTCCGGCATCTCGTGGCAGGTGTCGCACCTTTCCGCGGCCTGTATAGCGAGAAGGGGGGTGGCGTTCGCCTGCCTTATAAAGCATATAGCGAGGAAGGTTGTAATCGTGAAAAAATATAGATAATGTTTCATCAGGCGTGTCCTTGTCTCATTGCTGCCGAAAACTTTAACAGGTATTTGAGTTAAGTCAAGATGCGGGCGATAAGTGTATACTCTCATCAATACCTTGACCCTCCTTACCCGCTGCTATAAGATGGAGCTAATGAACTGCAATATAAAAGAGATTTTAGGATTAATTGATGCAGGAGCCCCTGTCCTTACCGTAAACATACGCCTTTCCCGTTATCTGCACGCGAGCTTTGACTCGGAGATGCAGCTGAATGGTGATGCAGCGTGGCCGACCCCTGTCGTCATGCCTCTGTTCTCATGGATTGAGAGCCTGTGGAACGAGAGCTGGCCTGACAGGCCGCTTTTATCAGGGACAAGGTCTCAGGCGTTATGGGAGAGGGTTGTATCATCCGACAGGTTCTTATCCAAGGATATTGCCATGAACAGCGGGGTTGCTAAGACCGCATATGATGCCTATACCATGATCCGGGAATACCGCATCACCCTTCCTGATGATATTTACCTTACAGAAGAGGCAAAGGCCCTGAAGAGATGGACAGAGACATACGAAAAAGAGGTTGACCGTCTTGGTTTCGTAGAGCAAGCCTCTCTGTCTGAGAAGGTTACGGAACTGATAAGAAACAGGAGTATATTGGTCCCTGACAGGGTTGTACTTGCAGGGTTTGATGAGATATCCCCGTGGATGGCATCACTCATTAAGGTTATAGAAGGCGGTGGAGGAAGGGTTGAATTCTGGCCTCAGGATAAAGGAAACCTCAAGCCCGTTTATGTCAGGGAATATTCAGACGAGGTTGAAGAGGTCATCCAGGCATCGAGGTGGGCAAGAAAGACGTTGCGTCCCGGTACGAGGATCGGGTTTATCGTCCCAGACCTTGAGAGGTACAAAAAGATCATAAGGCGGGAGTTTACCTCAGAACTGAACCCTGATGCCGTGTTCCCGTGGAAGGATACGAAGGATGTATTCAACATGTCCCTCGGCGCCCCTCTTTCCGAAGAACCTCTTGTAAAGACAGCTCTGGATATACTTTCCATTGGTGAAGAGGCTGTTGATATCAACGAGATAAGCGCTGTACTCCTTTCACCTTATTTTGCTGGAAGCTATGAGGAGTATCTTTCTCTGGCGAGGCTGGATGCAACCATGAAGAAGGACGGCCGGTTTATCGTCAGTCTGGCAGGGATTAGCAGGATAATTGACCGGAATAAGATGAGTTCTCTGTCGGGGTTCAGGAAGCGCATGGATAAGTGGGTTAAGGCTCTGGGTGAGAGCGGGAAGAGAGATCTGCCGAGCTGCTGGTCCGGGAGTCTAAGCATCCTGCTTAAAAATATAGAATTCCCTTCGAAGAGGTATACGCTAACCAGCAGCGAATACCAAGCCCTAAAGGGGTGGAAGGGGCTCCTCGAAGGGCTTGCGTCGTTGGATGATATCCTGGGGCGGATAAACAGGTCTGAAGCGATCTCACACCTGACAAAGATGGCCAATGACACGATCCACCAGCCTGAGTCTCTGGAGTGCCCTATACAGGTGATGGGTCTCCTCGAATCGTCGGGCCTCTATTTTGATCACATCTGGATCCTTGGCGCCCACAGCGATGCCTTCCCAGCACAGCCTTCTCCTAATCCGTTCATCCCGCTGTTTGTCCAGAAGAGGTATGACCTCCCGCATTCAACCCCTGAGAGGGAGCTTGTATTTTCAAAGAGGCTCCTGAGTAAAGTCTTTAACAGCTCCCATTTCTTTGAAGTAAGTTTCCCGAAGGTGGTGGACAAGAAAGAGGTGTTCGTCAGCCCTCTGTTTGACTCTTTAGAAAATCCCCCTTTGAAAAAGGGGGATGCAGGGGGATTTATATCGGAGAGCAGCCGCATCAAGGATGCAGTGCATTCTGGGATGGCCATAGAGGATATGCAGACGGATGCCGATATCCCGCCCGATGAGGAAGAACTGGGAATGATTAAAGGCGGCACATCCATCATCAAAGACCAGTCATGGTGTCCCTTTAGGGCCTTTGCCATCCATAGGCTTAAAGCCTCGGGAGTTGATGCCCCCGCCCTTGGTCTCTCTCTCCAGAACAGGGGAAGCATCGTTCATGCGACGCTAAAGGTGTTCTGGGACAGGGTAGGGGGCTCAGCAGGGCTTAAGACAATAATTGCCAATAAGGAACTGGACAGATATATAACAGAGTCCGTCACAGAGGCATTCAAAAAGTTTTATCCTATAGAACCTCTTTCAGAAAGGTATCTCGAACTGGAAAGAGACCGAGTTTCGGGGCTGCTCAGGGAGTGGATGGAGGGGGTTGAATCAAAGAGGGGTGACTTCACTGTAGAGAAGACCGAATATCAGACGGATTTTGCAATTGAAGGGCTCACGATGAAGGCGCGCCTTGACAGGATAGACAGCGTGAACGATGGGAAAAAGATTATAATAGATTACAAGACCGGGGAGTGCAACAAAAACGACTGGCTGACTGAGAGGCCGAAAGAGCCTCAACTGCTGGTCTATAACCTCGTTGACTCCTTTGACGCAATCTCCTTTGCAAAGGTAAAGCCGGGAGAATGTGGCTTTATAGGTATATCAAAAGAGGATGACATCCTTCCAAAAGTTATTTCTCTTGAAAAGGACGTAAAACTGCGGGAGAAACTTCAGGGAATAAATACATGGGACGAGCTGACTGAATCATGGAAAGGCGTGGTAAATAGTCTTGCTAGGCAGTTCATGGAAGGGAAGAATGCGGTAGACCCTATTGAGAAGGCATGTGAATATTGTGAGTTGAAAGGATTATGCAGGATAGTTGAGGCAGAAGAATCTCTATCCTAAAGAGACATCAAGAAGCATCATAACCGCAAACCCTATCATGGCCCCAATGGTTGAAATATCAGTTTCATTTCCCATTTGGGATTCAGGGATAAGCTCTTCAATAACTACAAATATCATTGCACCAGCCGCAAATGAAAGGGCATAGGGCAACAAAGGTTTTATCATCAACACTAATATTGCCCCCAATACACCTGCTATCGGCTCAACAATTCCAGATAACTGTCCATACCAAAAGGCCCTGAATCTTGAAAATCCTTCACGTCTTAAAGGAATTGAAACCGCAGCTCCCTCCGGGAAATTTTGCAGTCCAATTTCCCACAGCCAGCCCTTCAGGAATATTGTGTATTGTTATTGCCAAAACCAGTAATACGCTTCTCTGCCAACCTGTTTTTCTACCTTCAGCTTTATCCATCTCCAGCCCCATGTGCAAATGTGGCAGTGTTTTATCAATCATGAATAAAAAGATACCACCACTAAGGAAGCCCACAACAGCAGGTATCCACGGAACTCCGCCGCTTGCCTCCGCCATCTCTATCGCAGGCTGCAACAAAGACCAAAAACTTGCGGCTATCATCACACCGGCGGCAAAACCAAGCATGGCATTCAACACTCTTTTGTTTATGCTCTTAAAGAAGAAAACCATTGAAGAGCCCAAGGCAGTGACGCCCCAGGTAAAAATCGTTGCATAAAGGGCTAAGAGTATCGGGTTGATGTGTTGAATCCATTCAAAGTTCATTTCTGTCTCCTCAAAAAATATTAAATCATACGAGAAGATTGCACCGACAATATCAGAATCCCTTGTCCTGGCCATTTATTGACCCTTATGGTCGCATCCAGCGCCGTCATTATCATGCCCTCTTGCAGTATAGTCAAGGCAAATATTGCGATCAACCTTATGCAATAGATACAGTTCTGCGGCGTAACAGTCTGTTGATTTACAAGGGGTTACAGACAGCAAAAAAGGGAGCTTTAAAAGAGTAGATTTGTCTTTACTGTATTGCTACAATAGAACCGGTTTATTAGGAAATATTATGACTGACTCTATTAACAATACCCCCGATCTAAAAGAGCGGGAAGAGGCGATTGACCCTTCCAGATCTTTTATTGTCCAAGCCCCTGCCGGTTCCGGGAAGACTGAGCTTTTGATGCAGAGGTTCCTGAGACTCCTCTCAACAGTTGAAAGGCCTGAGCAGATACTTGCCATAACATTTACCAGAAAGGCCGCTGGAGAGATGCAGAGCCGCATAGTGCAGGCGCTTCTTAAGGCAAAAAACCAGCCGCCTGATTCTGCCAAACCCCATGAAAATAAGAGCTACGAACTGGCCAAAATGGCTCTGAATAGGGATTCAGAGATGGGGTGGAACCTTCTGGAAAACCCTGGAAGATTGAAGGTTCAGACCATAGACTCCCTATGCTCCTCTCTTACAAGGCAGTTGCCGATCCTTTCGCGCCTCGGCAGGCAGCCGTCCATAACCGAGACCCCTGATGAACTTTACAGGGATGCGGCAAGGCGGACCATCCTGATGGTAGAGGAAGATGGTCGGACAGGGGATTCTGTGCGCAAGGCGCTGCGGCATCTGGACAACTCCGTCCAGGGGCTGGAAGACCGGATTGTTATAATGCTTCAGAAGAGGGAGCAATGGCTGAGGCATATTCGCACGGATAGTGAGGATGACTTCAGAGGGATGCTGGAGGGTTCTGTAAAGAATCTTATTGAGGATTCCCTGAAAAGGGTCAGAGAGAGATTTCCTGAACACCTTGTTGATGACCTGACAGCATCAG